>SDZP01000172.1 GCA_004144935.1 Caulobacteraceae bacterium
CGTAAGGCGTTTCAGGCTTCCTTTGGACGGACCGCCAGCCGGCCGATGCCCAGCAGGCTGAGGGTGGCGATCAGCACGGCGACCCCGGTGGCCATCGACCGGGCGGCCGGCTCCAGGACCTCGACCAGGACAGGCGCCAGCGCCCAAAGCACCAGCCCGCCGACCACGGCCGCCAGCGCCGCCAGCAGCAGCGACTGCTCCAGCTCGCGCCGGGCGATAGCCTGCATGACGCCGGCGTTGAACGACGGCTCGGCCGCCGGCCGGGCGGATCCCAGGAAGGCCGCGATCTTGTCGTCGGGCGTCATGTACGCTCTCCCATGGCCGTCTCGGCGAGGCTGGCCAGCAGTCTATCGCGTCCGCGCGCCACATGCGACTTCACCGTGCCGAGCGGGATCCCGAGCACCTGCGCCGCCTCCAGCGCCAGCCGCTCTTCCGGGGCCACGCCGTCAGCCGCCTGCTGGGCCTGCGTCGTTATCCAGTCCTGGTCCCGCGCCGCCGAACGCCGGGCCGAGCGGGCCGCCGACTGAGCCTTCTTCCAGGCGATGCCGAACAGCCAGGGCCGGAAGCCCTCGTCGTCGCGCAGCCGGTCCAGGCTGGACCAGGCGGTGACCAGCGCCTCCTGGGCGATGTCGTCGGCCTCGGCCCAGCCGTGGGCCCGGCGCAGGAAGCCGCGCAGGGGCCCCTGGTGACGCTCGACCAGTCGGGCGAAGGCGGCCTGGGATCCGTCCCGGGCCGCCTTCACCAGGTTGGCGTCCACCGCTAGTCGCGCCGGCTGGTCAGCACGGTGACCAGCGAAGCCAGGCAGAGGGCGGCCATCACGAAGGTGACGATCAGAAAGGCGCCGCCGGCGCTGTAGAGGCCGCTGACCGAGGCGAAGCCGAAGCCGCAGGCCAGGACGCCGAACAGCACGACCTGGTACCAGCCGCGCTCACGGCGGCGCAGGCGGCGATAGCGGCGGCGCTCGGCCCGGTCGTCCCAGCCGTCCTCGTTGGCCTCGGCCTCTTCGTCTGCCTTCAGCTTGCCCGCCATGCGGTCGAGCAGCACGGCCGGCGGCTCCTTGCCCTGGTCGGTGTAGCTCTTGATCAGGTTCAGGGTGTCGCGGTGGCGCTGGTAGCGCATGATCTGGTCGAACGCCGAGGCGATGAAGAACCCCAGCGGGAACAGCAGCCACCAGTAGGATCGAAACAGGTCTTCCACGTCTTGCCCTCCAGCCCGGGACGATCATCGCCCGGTTTTGAAGACTAGTCGCCGCCGAAAGCCTGCATGGATGCGGAGCCGCGAAAGTTTTTCGCTAGCCGCCGCAGAAGGCGTCGACCTTCTGAAGGCTGGGGCCCAGCTTGCCCATCACCGAGGGGTTGCTCTCGCAGGCCGCCAGGATGGCCTGGGCGGCCGGGCGGGCGGTGGCGCAGGCGGCCTTGTCCTGGGCGCCGAGGGCGGCCTGCTGGCTCTTCAGCCCCGGCAGCTTGGCGTTCAGGGTGACGCGGCAGACCAGGCCCGAGGTCTGCGGCCCGACCGCGCTCAGCATCGGCATGACCGCCTCGTCGGCCGGCGGGCCGGCGGCGGCGATGCGGCGCACGGTGGCGTCGTAGCCCAGCAGGGCCGCGTCGGCGCCGGCCAGACCCGGATCGCCGGGACAGAGGGCAATATAGTCCTGGTCGACCTCATGCAGGCCCTGCAGGGCGAAGATGGCGCCCTCGTCCAGCGGCTCGCTCTTGGCGGCCTCGCTCAGCACCCGGCTTTCCCAGGCGATCTTGTTCCCCAGCGCCGTGCAGGCCGAGCGGTCGGCGGCGATGACCGCCGCCAGCTTCTGCCGCGCCGCCTGGGCGGAGACCGTGGCCAGCGCCGGGTTGCCCTGGCAGGCGCCGCGCGCCCGCACCCAGCGGCCCCGGTCCATGTAGGCGGTCCAGGTCGCCGCATCGTGGCTGAACGGCGCGCCCTGCGGGTTCTGCGCGAGCGCGAGTCGTTCGGCCTCTCCCATCATCTCGACGTTGCCGGCGGTGGCCTGGCACTGGAAATTGCCGGCGTGGGCGGGTGTCGCCAGCGGCAGGGCGGTGGGTCCGATCAGCAGGCCGGCGACGGTCAGGGCGATCAGGGAGCGGCGGGTCATGGCGCAGTCCTCGTTTGAGGCCACCCTTGCATGGCCGCGGGAGCCGGACGCACCTCATTAAGGGGGTAGGTTCAGCCCGCCCTCACTTGCCGAAGGCGGCCGCGTAGCGCTCCGGCTTGAAGCCGACCAGCAGGGGCCCGGTCCCCTCGACCACCGGCCGCTTGATCATCGAGGGCTGGGCGACCATCAGGGCGATAGCCTTGGCCTCGTCGAGGTCCTGGCGGTCGGCCTCGGGCAGCTTGCGGAAGGTCGTGCCGGCCCGGTTGAGCAGCACCTCCCAGCCGACCTCGGCCGCCCAGCCGCGCAGCTTTTCCGCCGTGACGCCCAGCGCCTTGTAGTCGTGGAAGTCGTACGGGATCTGCTCGGCCTCCAGCCATTTGCGGGCCTTGGCGACGGTGTCGCAGTTCTTGATGCCGAACATGGTGAAGGACATACTTGCGGCTCCAGGAGGCGACCGGAACGAAGGCCGCGACGCGCGGGTTTCCTCTGCGAAGCTGTCGGAGGCGTCAATGGCCCTGAATCGAACCGGATGGGCAAAGGCCTTCCCCCTGATCGTGGGCGGGGTGCTGGCGCTGATCGGCGCCGTGCTGCTGGTCGGCGGCTTCACGCTGATCGGGCTGGGCGGGTCGCCCTACTATCTGCTGGCCGGGGCCGGCCTCCTTATCTCCGGCGGCATGATCGCCATGCGGCGGGCGCTGGGGGTCTGGGTCTATCTGGGGGTGTTCGTCGCCACCCTGCTCTGGGCGCTGTGGGAGGTCGGGCTGCAGGGCTGGCCGCTGGTTCCGCGCCTGTTCGCCCCGCTGGTCCTGCTGATTCCCGTCCTGCTGGTCTTTCCGCGCATCGGCGGCGACCGGCGGACCGGCGGCACGCTGTGGGCCGCCCTCGCCGCCCTGGTGGTGGTTGGCGGGATCGGCATCTACTTCGCCAACTGGGGCGACGAGGCGAGCCCCCTGCCCGCCCCCAGCGGCATGATCACCGACCGCGAGGCCGGCGGCGACTGGCCGGCCTATGGCGGCACCTACGGCGCCCGCCGCTATTCGACCCTGAACCAGATCACCCCGGAGAACGTGAGCGGGCTCAAGGCCGTCTGGACCGCCCGCACCCGCGACCTGCCCAGCGCGCGGGCCAGGGACAAGTACGGCGCCGAAACCACGCCCCTGAAGGTCGGCGACAGCCTCTACCTCTGCACGCCAAAGAACATCCTCATCGCCCTTGACGCCGCGAGCGGCAAGGAGCGCTGGCGGCACGATCCCAAGGTCGCCGACGACTGGATCCCCTACACCGCCGCCTGCCGCGGCGTGGTCTATTACGCCTCGCCGCAGGCGGTCCCCGGCCGCGCCTGCGGCACGCGGATCATCGAGGGCACGCTGGACGCCCGGCTGATCGCCGTCGACGCGGCCACCGGCCAGCGCTGCGAGGGCTTCGGGACGAACGGCGAAGTCGACACCAAGCTGGGCATGGGCAAGGTCGCCCCCGGCATGGTCTCGATAACCTCGGCCCCGACCGTGGTGCGCGACATCCTCGTCGTCGGCCACCAGATCCTCGACGGCCAAGAGCGCAACGCCCCCTCCGGCGTCGTCCAGGGTTTCGACGCCCGCACCGGCGAGCTGAAATGGGCCTGGGACCTGGCGCGCCCGGACCTCACCGGCCTGCCGCCCGAGGGCCAGGAATTCACCCGCGGCACGCCCAACATGTGGACCACCGCCACCGGCGACGAGCAGTTGGGCCTGGTCTACCTGCCGCTGGGCAACAGCGCCGTCGACTACTGGAGCGGCTCGCGCACGCCGCCCGAGAACCAGTACGCCACCTCGCTGGTCGCCCTGGACGTGACTACCGGCAAGCCCGCCTGGACCTTCCAGACCGTGCGCAAGGACGTCTGGGACTACGACCTCGGCTCGCAGGCCACCCTGGTCGACTTCCCCACCGCCGCCGGCCCGGCCCCGGCCCTGGTGCTGCCCAGCAAGCAGGGTGACATCTACATCCTCGACCGCCGCACCGGCCGGCCGTTGACCGCCGTGCAGGATCGCCCCGTCCCCGGCGGCGGCGTCGAGCCGGCCCAGCGCGCCCGCACCCAGCCCCATTCGCTGTACCACACCCTGCGCAAGGCCGACCTGACCGAGCGGTCGATGTGGGGCATGTCGCCGATCGACCAGATGCTCTGCCGCATCCAGTTCCGCAAAGCCGACTACCGGGGCTTCTACACTCCGCCGATCGCCGACGCCCATTACGTCGAATACCCGGGCTACAACGGCGGCTCCGACTGGGGCGGGGTGGCGGTCGACCCGGTGCGCGGCATTATCGTCGCCAACTACAACGACATGCCCAACTACAACCGCCTGGTCCCCCGCGCCGAGGCCGACGCCAAGGGCTGGACCCCGCGCAGCCAGGCGCGCGGCGATACCCTCAAAGGCGGGGCCGAGGGGGCCGGCGATCCGCAGGCCGGGACGCCCTATGCCATCCAGGTCAACGCCGGCTGGCGCATGCCCTTCACCGGCCTGCTCTGCAAGACGCCGCCCTACGGCGGCATCCGGGCCATCGACCTGAAGACCGGCCAGACCCTCTGGGACCGTCCGCTCGGCACGGCGCGCAACAACGGCCCGTTCGGCATCCCCTCGATGCTGCCGGTCGAGATCGGCGCCCCGAACAACGGCGGGGCCGTGGTCACCGCCGGCGGCCTGGTCTTCGTGGCCGCCGCCACCGACGACCTGATCCGCGCCATCGACCTTCGAACCGGCCGCACCGTCTGGAGCGCCGTGCTGCCCGGCGGCGGCCAGGCGACCCCGATGACCTATGCCGTCAACGGCCGCCAGTACCTGGTCATCATGGCCGGCGGTCACCACTTCATGGAGACGAAAGTCAGCGACGCCCTGGTCGCCTACGCCCTGCCCTGAGCGGTGTGCAACCCGGCGCCGGTTTTGTCGTTGAAGCCCTATGCGGCTGTTCTCCTCCTGTCTGATCGCTGTCGGCCTGCTGTCGGCCGCAACCGGCGTCGCCCGGGCCCAGAGCCTGCCCGATCCCACCCTCGAGCGCCTGCGGGTCGCCCCCGCCGACGGCCGCCTCGCCAGCAGCCTGACCGACCCCGGCGCTCCTGACGCCTGGGAGTCCCGCGACACCCCGAACTTCCGCCTGCGCTGGAAGGGCGAGGAGTCGAACTGGGACATCTCCGCCGCCAGCCGCTTCGTGGAGGAGACCGAGGCCAACGCCCGCGACTTCCAGACCCAGGGCCTGTTCGAGGCCGAGGGCGCCGTGGTCCGCCGGTTCGGCGATTTCCGCATCGGCGCCGTGGGCTACTCGGCCCGCCCGGTTGGGGAAAAGACCCGCGGCGGGCCCAAGCTCGGAGCCATGAAGTGGCGGGGCAACGCCGCCGGCCCGATCGTCGGCTACGACACCAGGCTGGGCGGCAAGCCGGCCACGGTGGCCCTGCGCTGGTACCGCGAGATCGACGCCCCGGGCGAGAACGGCGACACGGTGTCGGCCTCGTTTGCGGTTCGGTTCTAGACCCTAGTCCCTTGAGGGGATCGTCAGGCCGCGCTGCACCGCCGGCCGGGCCAGGCCGCGGTCCAGCCAGGCCTGGACGGCCTTGAACTGGTCGAAGCCGACCAGGTCGCGGGCCTCGTAGAAGCCGATCAGGTTGCGCACCCAGCCGAGGGTGGCGATGTCGGCGATGCTGTAGTCGTCGCCCATGATCCAGTCGCGGCCGGTCAGCCGGGTCTCCAGCACGGCCAGCAGCCGTTTGCTCTCGGCCACGTAGCGCCCCAGCGGCCGCTTGTCCTCCCAGTCCTTGCCGGCGAACTTGTGGAAGAAGCCCAGTTGCCCGAACATCGGGCCGATGGCGCCCATCTGCCACATCACCCAGGCGATGGTTTCGTAGCGGGCGGCCGGGTCGGCGGAGAGGAACTTGCCGCTCTTGTCGGCCAGGTAGATCAGGATGGCGCCGGACTCGAACAGGCCCAGCGGCTTGCCGCCCGGGCCGTCCGGATCGATGATGGCCGGGATCTTGCCGTTGGGGTTCAGCGACAGGAATTCCGGCGTGTGGCTCTCGTTCTTGCCGATGTCGACCAGGTGCGGCTCGTATGGAAGCCCCGTCTCCTCCAGCATGATCGACACCTTGACCCCGTTGGGCGTCGGCAGGCCGTAGAGCTGGATGACGCCGGGATTCCGGGCGGGCCAGCGCCGAGTGATCGCGAATTCGGACAGATCGGTCATGGCGGGCCTCTAGAAGGCGGCGGTCAGAGGGTCCGGACCAATGCGGCCCGCGGCGTCGTCCAGGTCGGCGATGGCGGCCAGGTCCTCGTCATCGAGTTCGAAGTCGAAAACCTGGAAGTTCTCGACGATGCGGCTGGGGGTCACCGACTTGGGGATCACCACCAGGCCGTTGTCGATATGCCAGCGGATGATCACCTGCGCCGCCGTCCGTTCATGCTTGTCGGCGATCGCCGCGATGGCCGGATCGGCCAGCAGCTGGCCCTGGCCGAGCGGGCTCCAGGACTGGGTCAGCACGTGGCGAACGGCGTTGGCCTCGCGCAGGGCGCGTTGCTGGAAGCGCGGGTGCAGTTCGATCTGGTTCAGCACAGGCTCCACGCCCGTCTCGCCGATGATCCGGTCCAGATGCTCGGCCTCGAAGTTGCAGACGCCGATCGACTTGACCCGGCCCTCCTCCCGAAGCCGCACGAAGGCCTTCCAGGTCTCGAGGTAGAGGTCCTTCGACGGGGCCGGCCAGTGGATCAGGTAGAGGTCGAGATAGTCGAGGCCGAGACGGCCCAGGCTCTTGTCGAAGGCCTGCAGCGCGGCGTCGTAGCCCTGGTTGTCGTTCCACAGCTTGGTGGTGACGAAGACGTCCTCGCGGGCGACATCGGACGCTTTCAGCCCCTCGCCGACGCCCTTCTCGTTGCGATAGGCGGCGGCGGTGTCGATGTGCCGATAGCCCGCCTGCAGCGCCGTGCGCACGACATCGGCGGCGCCGTCGTTCGGGGTCTGCCAGACGCCGAGGCCGACCTGGGGAATGGCGTTGCCGTCGTTGAGGGTCAGGCGGGTCTGCTGGGTCAAGGGAGCATCCTCAGGGTTCGTGGGAATCGGCGCCAGAGCGGCCTGCCTGGACAAGGGGCAGATA
>SDZP01000173.1 GCA_004144935.1 Caulobacteraceae bacterium
ATCTACGACGGCACGGGCGGCGCGCCCTATCTGGGCGACGTGGCCATCGACGGCGACCGGATCGTCAAGGTCGGCAAGGTTTCCGGACGCGGAACCCGCGAGATTGACGCCAGCGGCAAGGCGGTCTCGCCCGGCTTCATCAACATGCTGTCCTGGGCCACCGAGAGCCTGATCGCCGACGGGCGGGGACTGTCGGACCTCAAGCAGGGGGTGACCCTGGAGGTGATGGGCGAAGGCTCGTCCATGGGGCCGCTCAATCCGGCGATGCTGGCCCAGGAGGCCGGGCGGCAGGGCGACATCAGGTATCCGATCACCTGGACCACCCTGGGCGGCTATCTCGAGGGAATGGAAAAGCGCGGCGTGGCGCTGAACGTCGCCTCGATGATCGGGGCCGAGACGGCGCGGACCTACGTCCTGGGCGAGGGGGACGTGGACCCGACGCCGCCGCAACTTGTCGCCATGCGCGGGCTGGTGGTGCAGGCGATGGAGGAGGGGCCCTGGGGGTCGGGTCCTCGCTCATCTATGCGCCGGGCAACTATGCCGAGACGGACGAGCTGGTGGCGCTGGCCGCCGAGGCGGGACGCTGCGGCGGCATCTACGCCAGCCACATGCGCTACGAGAGCGACCGGCTGCTCGACGGGATCGACGAGCTGATCGACATCTCCCGCCGGTCCGGCGCGCCGGGCGAAATCTGGCACCTGAAGCAGGCGGGCAGGAGCAACTGGAACAAGCTGGATCCGGTCATCGCCCGCATCGAGGCGGCGCGGGCGTCCGGCCTGCGCATCACCGCCAACATGTACAGCTATACCGCCGGCTCGACCGGCTTCGACGCCGCCATGCCGCCCTGGGTGCAGGCCGGCGGCCGCGAGGCCTGGATCGCCCGGCTGAAGGACCCGGCCACCCGGGCCAGGGTGATCGCCGAGATGCGCGACCCCAAGGCGCCATACGAGAACCTCTACCGCCATGCCGGGGCCGAGGGGACGATCATGGTCGGCTTCCGCAGCGAGGCCCTGAAACCCCTGACCGGCCGCACCCTGGCCGACTACGCAAAGGAGAAGGGCGTCTCGCCGGAGGACGCCATGATCGACCTGGTCATCGCCGACGGCAGTCGGGTTCAGGTGGTCTATTTCCTGATGAGCGAGGAGAACGTCAAACGCCAGACGGGCCTGCCGTGGATGAGCTTCGGCTCCGACGCCGCCGCCCTGGCGCCGGAGGGGGTGTTCCTGAAATCCTCGACCCATCCCCGCGCCTACGGCAACTTCGCCCGGGTGCTGGGGAAGTACAGCCGCGATGAGAAGGCGCTCTCCCTGCCCGAGGCGGTGCGGCGGCTGAGCGGCTTTCCGGCCCAGAACCTCGGGCTGCGCGAGCGGGGCCTTCTGAAGACCGGCTACTTCGCCGACGTGGTGGTCTTCGATCCGGCGACGGTCGCCGACCACGCCACCTATGACAATCCGCGGCAGTACGCGACCGGGGTCTCCGAGGTGGTCGTCAATGGACAGGTCGCCCTGGCCGGCGGCGAGCCCACCGGCGCAAACGGCGGCCGTTTCGTACGCGGCCGGGCCTGGACCGGCTGGAAGGACGGCGGTTGCCGCAAGTCGGCGACGGCCTGGAGCTGGTAGTCTAGAGGCTCACGGCCCAGGCCCAGACGACCCAGACGCTGAAGGCGAGAGTCCCGACGGCGAGGACCTGGGTCCCGACCCGCCGGGCAGGATCGCCGATCAGCCGCGCCTCGCGGACCAGGGCGGCGCAGCAGAGGACATAGGCCAGCATGGTGCTGGCCACCGTCGCGCCGATCAGCACGTTCAATTGTTTGGCCAGCGTGGGCGAGGCGGTCAGCAGGGCGACCAGCGACATCAGGACGCCGGTGACGATGATGCCGCGCCGGGGCAGGACGGCCGGATCGGTCTCGGTCAGCAGCTTCGGAAAATAGCCGACACCGGCGCCGGCCCGCGCCGTCTCGGCGGTGACCAGGATCCAGCCGGCCAGGGTGCCGCTGGTCTTGACCACCGCGAACACCGCCACCAGCACGCCCGCCACCGGCCCGGCCAGGCGGGCGACCACGTCGGCGAAGGGGGCGGTGGATCTGGCCAGCTCGGCCGGCGGCATGACCCCCTGCACGGCCACGCAGGCGGCGATGTAGACGACGGTGGCGATGGCGATGCCGCCCATGGCGGCGATCGGGATGTCTCGGGCCGGGTTCTGCACCTTGGCCGCGATGGCGTTGGCGCACTCCATGCCGAGGAAGGCCCAGAAGATCAGCAGCACCATGCCGGGCACGTTCTGCAGCACCGGCTTGCCGGTCGGGTTCCAGCTGGCGGCGAAGAGGTCCGGATTGAAGGCGAAGAGGCCAAAGCCGATGGCGGCCAGGATCGGCAGCAGGCCCAGCACCAGCGCCACCCCGCCCAGCCGTGTCACCATCCGGGGGCCCAGCAGATTGAGCAGGGTGAAGACCCAGATCACGAACAGCAGGGCCAGCAGGGTGGGCAGGGGGCCGCCGAGGCCAGGGATCAGTGAGGTCAGATAGCCCACCGCCGTCAGGCCGATGGCGACGTTGCTGAGTGGGCAGCCGATCCAATAGGAGAACCAGGTGACGAAACCGAGGAAGGGATGCAGCGCCGTGCGGGCATAGGCATGGATGCCGTCCGCCTCCGGCCGCAGCCGCCCGAGAATGGCGAACACCGCCGCCAGGGCGACGCCGCCGGCGGCGGAGACCAGCCAGCCCACCAGGCTGGAGGTGCCGAACGGGGCGATGGAGGCGGGGAGGATGTAGATCCCCGCGCCGATCATGTTGCCCGCCACCAGAAAGGTCGCCAGCAGGGGGCCGATGCGGCGGGGTTCGATCAGGCTCATGGGCAAAGTTCCGCATGACAGGTAACGCCGGTCAATGGACACAGACTGGGGAGGGGGCGGATGGCTGCGGAACAGGCAGGCCAGGGGCTTATCGAAGCGGCCTCCATCATAGCCGGGTTGCCGGATGGGAGGGAGAGAATGCTGTCCAAGCGATTGTTTTAGCGTGACTTTCGCGTGGGCCAGCTGTTGCTGGATGTGGGCTACGGCGTAGCCTGGCTGTAGGCCATACCTCAGGGGATGTGGGCCACTTAGAGGCCTCGCCGGCCTACGCCGGAGCCGGTGTGGCAAAGCGCCCGATTTGGGGCAATCTGTATATGTCTAGACATATTCATCTTCCCGGCTCCTCTCCTCGCGAGCGGCCGGTTAACCGCGCATGACCCGTCGGACATCTCGTGACGGCGATTGGCCTCAGGACTGCCTTCTCCCCTTGCGGGAGAAGGTGGCCCCGAAGGGGTCGGATGAGGGGTTGAAGACTCTCAACGGTGCGACCGATGGGGGACGCCGCATCCGTGCAAGCAGTGCCACCCCTCATCCGGCGGCTTCGCCGCCACCTTCTCCCGCAAGGGGAGAAAGCAGTCCCGAGGCAGCTTTACGGATATTCGAGCCCACAGGGGGGAGGCGGCCGGTTTTCGGGCCGTGTCACAGAACCCACCCCCGCCTCGTCATCCTTTCAAACGGAGCTGAAGATGACCCGCTGGATCGCTGCCCTGCTTGCCCTGCTGCTCGTCGCCAACGGCGTCTGGATGCTGGCCACGCCGCAGCCCTGGTACGACACCGTGCCGGGGGTGGCGCTGACCGGGTTGTTCAATCCGCACTTCGTGCGCGACATCGGCATGGCCTACCTGACCGTGGCCGGCGGCCTGGCCTGGTTCGCCTGGCGGCCGGTCCAGGGCTGGCCGGCGCTGGTGCTCGCCGCCACCTTCCTGGCCCTGCACGCCTCGATCCATGTGGTCGATAGCGCCTGCGGGCCCGGGCCGCTGCAGAGCGTCCTGCGCGACCTGCCGGGGGTCTACCTGCCGCCGCTGATCGCCGGCGCCATCGCCTTTTTCAACCGACCCAAAGGAGCCTGATCCATGCTCAAGGCCTGGCTTGCCCGAACCATCTCCCGCTTCGAGACACAGTGGAATTACGACGCCAGCTACATGCGCGACCTGCTCGACGCCGGCGCCGGGCGGTTCGTCCGTTTCGGCCTGGTGGCAAGCCTGGGGCACGGGACCGCCGCGCCGCTCGAGGCCAGGGCCGCCGCCAGCATCCTGGCGACCCTGCGCGAGGACTGCGGGCCCTGCACCCAGATCGGCGTCGACATGGCCGAGAAGGGCGGCGTCGATCCGGCCGTGCTGCGGGCCATCCTGGCCGGCGACTGCGCCGCGATGAGCGAGGCGGCGGCGATCGGCTATCGCTTTGCCGGCGCGGTGCTGGACCATGACGGCCCTGCCGCCGACGAACTGCGCGTGGTCATCGAGACCCTGTGGGGCAAATCCGCCGTCGTCGACCTGTCGCTGGCCATCACCGTGGGCCGCATCTATCCGACCGTGAAGTTCGGGCTGGGACATGCCAAAACCTGCTCGCGGGTCACCGTCTCCGGCGCGCCCGTCCCGTTTCACAGCCCGGAACCGAGCGCCTCCAGCCAAAGTGGACACCGGTTTGGCGTTAAGGAGGCGCTCCATGCATAGTGACGAACCTTTCGGAAAAAGGTTCGGGGCTGCATGAGCGACGTCGCCGCCTTCGAAGCCCAGCGTCCCCGCCTGAAGCGGCTGGCCTACCGCATGCTGGGCTCGGTCAGCGAGGCGGAGGACGTCGTGCAGGACGCCTGGCTGCGCTGGGACCGGGCGGGGGAGGCGGCGCGCGAGCCGGCCGCCTGGCTGACCCAGACCACGGCGCGGCTCTGCCTTGACCGGCTGAAGTCGGCGCGGGCGCGGCGGGAGACCTATGTCGGCCCCTGGCTGCCCGAGCCGCTGATCGAGGAGGAGCCGGCTGATCCGCTGGAGCGGGCCGAGGACGTCTCGGTCGCCTTCCTGCTGGCCCTGGAGCGGCTGTCGCCGCTGGAACGGGCCGTGTTCCTGCTGCACGACGTCTTCGACCAGGACTATGGCCAGGTGGCCATGGCGCTCGGCCGCGACGAGGCGGCCTGCCGGCAGCTGGCCAGCCGGGCGCGGGGACATCTGAAGGAGGCGCGGCCGCGCTACAGCGTGCCGCAGGACCAGGCCATGCGGCTGGCAGCGGCCTTCATGAGCGCCTCGGCCAGCCAGGACTTCTCTGCCCTGGGCGCGCTGCTGGCCGAGGACGCGGTGCTGATCTCCGACGGCGGCGGCAAGCGGCCGGCGGCGCTGCGGCCGATGGTCGGACGGGCCGATGTGCTGGCCCTGCTCAAGGGGCTGGCCTGGCGCGGCGGGCTGCCCGGCATCGAGGCCATGCGGCCGGCGCGGATCAACGGCCTGCCGGGCGTGATCATGAAGAACCCCGATGGGCTGACCACCATGGCCTTCGAGTGCAATGCGCAAGGCCTGCTGGCGGCCATCTACATCATCAGGAACCCGGAGAAGCTGGCCCACCTCTCGGCAGGCTGAGGTGGGCGCAGGCGAGGGCGGCCATGGCCAGGACCGGGCTGAGGACCAGGACGGCCCCGGGGCCGCCCAGGCGGACGACGGCGGCCGCGGCCATGGGGCCGAGCGCCGCCGCCAGGAACTGGGCGGTCGGACTGACCGCCCCGGCCCGGCGGCTGGGGTCGGCGGCGTGCAGGACACCGAACAGGCTGGCGCCCAGCAGCAGGGCGGCGAAGGCCAGCAGCCCGAAGGCGGCGACGAAGACCAGGGCCGGTGGCTTGGAGGCCAGCAGGCCGCAGCCGATCAGCAGGCAGGTGACGACGAGGACGAACAGCCGGCGGGGCGCCAGCCGTCCGGCCAGGGCCAGCGCCGCCATGGCCCCGAGCATCTGGGCGACGAGGGTGGTCAGCACAACGAGGCCGCTGATGGCCGGCAGGCCCTGGGCGGCGGCGAGGTCGCGCATCCTGAACCACAGGGCGGCGTTGGCGGCGAAGTAGAGGAAAAGGGCCAGAAGGCCGAGGGCGCCGCGCCGGTCCGGGCGGCGGTCGCCGGCCTGGGCGAGGTCGTCCATGGCCGGGGCCAGCAGGGGGGCGACCAGCAGGCCGAAGCCCGACAGGCCGGCCGCCAGCAGGACGCCGCCGATGGGGCCGAGGGCGGTGGCGATGGCGGCCCCGAACACCTGGCCCGCTGACTGGATGAGGAAGAAGGCGGCCGCCCAGGGCTCGGGCCTGGCCTGGCGGGCGATCATCCCGACGGTAATCCAGACCAGCACCCCGCCGGCCAGGCCGCCGACGGCGCGGACCGCGAGGAACTGGCCATCGCGGGCGACCAGGGCGGCGAGGCTGGCGATGACGCAGACGCCAGCCGCCCCTGCCGCCCAGAGGCGCAGGCGGTGCGGCTTGAGCAGCAGGGCGCAGGCGGCGACGCTGAGCGCCATGCAGACAAGGTCGGCGAGGGCGGTGGGGAGGATCAGGTCGGCCGGCAGGCGGCCGAGGCCCGCCAGTTCGTGCAGGAGCAGGGACTGCAGGCCGGTGACGATCATCGCCAGGGAGCCGAGCGCCAGGGCGGCGAGGGCCTGGGGACGGGCGCTGTCCGGGCGGGTGGTCATCGGGGCAGGTTAGGGCAGAATTGTTCCCAAGGCGCGAATGGAGGGGGGCGGGCCCGGGCCCTAGGCCTTCTTCACGAACTCGGTCCGCAGGACCAGATCGCGCACCTTATCGGCCCGGCACTCGATTTCCGCCGGGTCGTCGGTCAGGCGGATGCCCTTGATCAGCGTGCCGCGCTTCAGCGTCACCCCGCCCGAGCCCTTCACCTTGAGGTCCTTGACCAGGATGACGTTGTCGCCATCGGCTAGGAGGGTTCCGTTGCTGTCCTTGACGTCCATGATCCGGCTGTAGAGCGGCCCGGCGTCCTTGCCTAGTGCCAGCCCGCGCCGCCGGCCTCGAGGGCCGCCGGGTTCATCGGCCGGGCGACCAGGCCCGTCTGGGTCAGCCAGACCTCGTAGCGGGCGTTGTTGGCCATCGGCATGAAGGCCCCCCCGCCGTAGAAGCTGTCGACCATTGGGGCATAGCGCCTGGACTTGCGGGCCATGGTCCACATGTCGATGTTGCCAGGCTCGGGACCCAGGTCATAGACGCTGCGCGGGGCGTTTAGCTCGTCGGCGGTGGTCTCGTAGCGGCCTGAGAGCCGGTCCAGGCGGTACTGGGTGTCGAGGCCTAGCACGTTGGCCCAGGGTTTCCATTTCAGCAGGCGCGCCTCGATGCGCCACTGGTCGCCGTGGATATGGTAGCGCTTGACGGCGGGGGCGGTCTCGCCGGCGG
>SDZP01000174.1 GCA_004144935.1 Caulobacteraceae bacterium
CCCGCCCCGTGGAATCGGTGCAGGCTGTAGATTCGCTTGAGCTCGAGGTCGCCCTCGCCGGTCTCGACCGGCAGGTCCGGCTTGCTGACCATCGCATAGCCCACGGGGGCGTCGCCCGGCTGGACCGTCGCCAGGAACAGGTCCACCGCCTGGTCGGCCAGCAGCAGGTCGTAGCTGTGGGCCGCATGGGTGGTCTCGCCGAACAGCAGCATGTCCGAGCCGCTGACGATTCCGGCGTAGGTTTCCAGGAATGTCGCCCGCGCCACCGCCGACAACCGTGTCGCGTCCGCGGCCCCCGCCGCCCTGATCTCGATCTCCATGCCGCCTTGGAGCGCGCCGTTAAGAGCTTGTCCAGCCCCCGGCGCTAGGAGGGAACCGGTAGGGGAGTAAGCGTACAGTGGCTTTGTCGTTCAAATTCCGCCTGGCCGATCTCGATCTGGTCGCCCAGGATTCCCGGCGCCTCTGGCCTGGACGGGTGGTCGCCGCCGCCGTGATGGTCTGGCTGATCGCGCCGATCCTGGGGCCTGGCCATACCCTGGCCTGGTCCGCCGCCATCGCCGTGGCGGAGACCCTGACCCTCATTGCGACCCGCCCCTTCCGTGACGGCGAGGCCACCCATGGCCAGCGCCGGTTCTACCTGTTCGCCGCCGTCGCCGGTAACTCCACCTGGCTGGCGCTCAGCCTGATGTTCTGGATCAACCCGGCCCCGGGGGCCGCCTTCATCGCCCTGCTGGTCTGGGCCTCGCTGCTGCTCAACGCCGTTTCCTACGCCTTCCGCTCGCCGGCCGGGCTGATGATGTTCGCCGCCCCGACCATCACCGTCATGCTGGCCACGCCCCTGCTGTCGCCGCGCTGGAGCGGCGCGCAGCAGACCCTGACGTTCGTCGGCCTGGTGCTCTGCTGCGCCTTCGCCCTGGTCAGCGCCTGGCGCAACGTTCGCGCCGCGGTCGCCCTGTCGACCAGCCGCGAGGCGCTCGAAGCCGAACGCCTGCGCGCCGAGACGGCCAACAGCGCCAAATCCGCCTTCCTCGCCTTCATGAGCCACGAAATCCGCACGCCCCTGAACGGCGTCCTGGGCATGGTCCAGGCCATGGACCGTGACGAGCTGAGCCCGACCCAACGCGAGAGGCTCGCCGTGGTCGCCAACAGCGGCGAGACCCTGCTGCTGCTGCTCAACGACCTGCTCGACCTCTCCCGCATCGAGGCCGGCCGGCTGGACCTCGAGGACGGGACCGTCGATCTGGCCGCCGTCGCCGAGGACGCCCGCCGCACCTTCGCCCAGGCCGCGGCGCAGAAGGGTGTCGCCCTGCGGCTGGAGGCCCCGGCCGAGACGCTCGGTTGGTGGGCCGGCGACCCGGCCCGCATCAAGCAGATCCTGATCAACCTGGTCGCCAACGCCGTGAAGTTCACCGACCAGGGCGAGGTCGTCGTCCGGCTGGCCCGCGAGGAGGCCGGCGTCGTCCTCACCGTGCGCGACACCGGGGCCGGCATCGCCGCCGACCGCCTGGCCGCCCTGTTTGACCGCTTCGTCCAGGCCGAGACCACCACCAGCCGCCAGTACGGGGGCTCCGGCCTCGGCCTGGCCATCTGCCGCCAGCTGGCCGAGTTGATGGGCGGCTCGATCGGCGCCGACAGCGTGCTGGGCGAAGGTAGCTGCTTCACAGTCCGCCTGCCCCTGGCCCGGGCCGCCAGGCCGCCCCGGCCCGCGGTCATCGAGCCCGCCACTGCAGAGCCTGCCGACCTGCGCATTCTCTGCGCCGAGGACAACGCCACCAACCGCCTGGTCATCTCCACCCTGCTCGGACAGGTCGGCCTGAACGCCCACCTCGTCGAGAATGGCCAGCAGGCGGTCGAGGCATGCGCCGTCGCCCATTGGGACCTGGTGCTGATGGACGTGCAGATGCCGGTCATGGACGGCCCCACCGCCGTGCGCGCCATCCGCGCCGCGGAGGCCGCCGACCGCCGCCCCCGCACCCCGATCATCGCCCTGACCGCCAACGCCATGGCCCATCACCGGGCCGAGTACCTGGCCGTGGGGATGGACGCCATGGTCGCCAAGCCCCTTCAGCTGACCGAGCTGCTTTCGGTCATGGACCGGGTGCTGTCGGACGAGACCGAGACCCGCGCCGTCGCCTGAAGATGTGACCAGGGCGCGGCGACACAATCGGCTTGACTCTTTATTTGATACTTAGCTAAATATCGAGAATGAACCGCGTCTTCAAAGCCCTGGCCGACCCGACGCGCCGCAAGGTGCTGGAACTGCTCCGTCAGCGGCCGATGACGGCCGGCGAACTCAGCGACCACTTCGCGGTGTCGAAACCCACGATGTCCGCCCACTTCAACGTTCTGCGGGAGGCGGACCTGATCGACGCCAGCAAGCAGGGCGTCAGCATCACCTACCGCCTCAAGCTCTCGGTCCTGCAGGACGCCCTGCTGGGCTTCGCCCAGACCTTCGATATCGGCTCCGCCGAGACCCCACCCGAAAAGGAAAATGCCCAATGATCGCCAGGCGCCTTCTGCTCGCCCTGGGCCTCGCGGCCCTCTTCCTCGGCGTTGTCGCCGTCGTCAAATACGGCGAGAGCCGGGGCATGGTGTCGCCCGACATCGCCAAACGGACCACCCAGGTGCTGATCGGCCTGGGCCTGGCCGCCTATGCCAACCTGATGCCCAAGCAGTTGTCCGATCAGGTCCGCTCCCCGCGCGCCGAAGCGGCCGCGCAGGCGGCGCTGCGTGTCGGCGGCTGGTCGCTGACCTTGGCAGGTCTGGCCTACGCCGGCCTCTGGGCCTTCGCGCCCTGGTCGATCGCCGACACCGCCGCGACCATCGTCCTCGCCGTTGCGACGGCCGTCACCGCCCTCTACGCGGCCTGGACCTTCGCCACCTGCCGGATCGCCCGCGCTTAGCCCCCGAGGATCAGCAGCCCCGCGCCCAGCGCAATCCCGGCCACTCCGACCATGCGCCCGCGCGTCAGCCGCTCCTTCAGGAACACCACCGCGATGAGCACGGCGAACAGGATGGAAGTCTCGCGCAGGGCGGCCAGCCTGGGCGTGTCGCCCAGCCGCAGGGCCCACAGCGCCAGGCCATAGGTCAGGATCGACAGGCTTCCGGCCGTCAGCCCCGCTTTCCACTCGGCCCGCGCCGAGACCACGAACGCCGGTCCGCGCCAGAGGGCGAAGATGGTGGCGATGCCGAACCCCAGCGAGACGAACACCCAGACGATGTAGCTGGGCGCGCTCGGCGCCGCCCGCACGCCCTGGGCGTCGATCACGGTATAGATGGCGATGGTCGCCCCCGTGGCCAGGGCCCAGCCCAGCGCCCGGGGGTCGACCTGCTTGCCCAGTCCGACCGTCAGCACCCCGGCCGACACCAGAGCGATGCCGCAGGCCGTCAGCACCCCGATCGGCTCGTCGAACAGGGCCACGGCGGCGATGGCGGCCAGCAGCGGCGCGACACCCCGCAGGATCGGATAGGCGACGGTCATGTCGGCCCGCTCGAAGGCCTTGATCAGGCAGACCAGATAGATGAGGTGGGTGATCCAGCTGCCCAGCAGCCAGATCCAAGCCCCATGCGGCAGCGGCACGAAGAACACCGCTGGCAGGACGATCAGGCCCGAGAAGCCGTCGATCAGCGCCCGGCTGGACATCTTGTCCTTGCCGGACTTCAGGATGGCGTTGACCACCGCATGGATCGCCCCGCTGGCCAGCATCATCAGGGCGGCAAGAGGCAGGGCGGTCATGGCTCTGGCCTTAAGCCCCTGCCCCGCGGTCAGGCAAGACGTGCGACCGCGGTGGACGCCGCGCCGCCATCGGGTCATGCTCGTTAACCATCTGGAGGCGGGGGCCGACCATGAACCTCATCCTGATTAAGCGGCGGCTGGGCTGGTACGGCCTCGCCTGGATGGGCGCGTTCGCGCTGGTCCTGCTGGTCGCCCTGGCCGGCCACTTCCTGGCCCATGCCGACGTCATCGACATGGCCGACCTGCTGATCCCCATCGGCCTCGTCGTCACGGCGCTGGCCCTGGCCGGGGTCGTCGTCAGGGACCTGTTCTCGAAACAGACCATAGGCACCCGCCTGGCCATCCTCCTTCTCGCGATCCTGCTGGCCCTGCCCCTGTTCTGGTCGCCGGTGTCGGCCACGGTGGCGGCGGCCTGGGTGGCCGACCGGTCGATCGAATACTCCAGCGCCTACGCCCAGTTCCGCATCACCGTCAGCCGCCTGCTCTGGCCGATGATCGAGGTGGTAAACTCCGGCGCGGCCTTCGAGTTCGCCTGGCAGGCCTTCCAGTTCGTCGCCTCGGTGGTCGGCTTCCTGTCGACCCTGCTGCAGGTCATCGCCTTCCTGCGCAAGCTGCTGGCGGCCAGGTCGGTGGGGGACTTCGTCGAGGAGATGACGGCGCCTGACGAGACCCCGCAGACCGGCGCCTGAGGCGGCGGACGATCCGCCTCTTGCCCTGACGCCCGCAGGGTGGTGAAACCCGGCCCTTCGTCCCCGGGGCCCCACTTGCAACATCGCACCGACATCGACGGCCTGCGGGGCCTGGCCGTTCTGGCGGTGTTCGCCGGTCACCTCGGGTTGCCGCTGGCGCCCGGCGGCTTCGTCGGGGTCGACGTCTTCTTCGTGATCTCCGGCTTCGTCATCGCCAGCGTCGTCACGCGGCGCCAGGCGGCCGGCAAGTTCTCGCTGGTTGACTTCTGGGAGCGCCGCACCCGCCGCCTGCTGCCGGCCGTCCTGCTGATGATCGTCGCCACCACGGCGATGGCCTGTTTCCACATGTTCCCGGACGAGCTGGTCAGCTACGCCGGCTCCAGCCTGTCGACCCTCGGCTTCGCGGCCAACCTCTGGTTCTGGCAGACCATCGACTACTTCGCCGCCCCGCCGGACATGCACCCCTTGCTGCACGCCTGGTCCCTGGGGGTGGAGGAGCAGTTCTACATCCTCTTCCCGCTGCTGATGATGGCCCTTTGGCGCTGGTTCCCCAAGGCCATCAAGCCGGCCCTCGGCGTTGTCGCCCTGGCCAGCTTCGCGGTCGGTGTCTGGTGGGCCAGGGACCAGCCGTCGGCCGGCTTCTACCTGCCCCTGAGCCGCGCCTGGGAGCTGCTGCTCGGCGTGCTGCTGGCCAAGGGCGCCATACCCACGCCCAGCGACCGCCGCATCCGCTCCTTGCTCGGCCTGGCGGGTCTCGGCCTCGTGCTCTGGTCGATGGCGACCTTCCAGCCCTGGACGGCCATGCCCGGCCTCGCCGCTTTGGCGCCCTGCCTGGGAACGCTGATGCTGCTCAGCGCCGGCGAGGACACCCCCACCGGAGCCCTCCTGTCGATCCCGCCGATGCGCTTCTACGGCTTCATCTCCTACAGCCTCTACCTGTGGCACTGGCCGCTGATCTCCTTCCAGCGGATGCTCTATGGCGAGCAGGTCGGCTCCGTCGCGCCCTATGTGGTGCTGGCCCTGGCCGTGGTCCTGGCGACGCTGAGCTGGAAGTTCGTCGAGATCCCGATCCGCGACCGCCGCGACGGGCTCTCCACCGGCCGCTTCTATCTCGTCGCCCTGGTCGCCACCTTGCTGGTCGCCGCCCCGAGCCTTGTGATCCTGGCCACCGGCGGCCTGCCCGGCCGCTTCAGCCCCAAGGTCCACGCCATCGCCGCCAGCGCCGAGCGCACGGCTCGGCGCAACGAGGCCTGCCTGCCGCCGCCCGACGGCCGGCTGACCGCCTGGCCGGCCGGCTGCATCGACCCGGTGGCCGGCAAACCCAACGTCCTGCTGATGGGCGACAGCCACGCCAACCACCTGTGGTACGGCCTCAGCCAGGCCCACCCTGACGTCGCCCTGCTGCAGGCCACCGTCTCCAACTGCCGCATGACCCGCCTGCCGGCCGACGGCGCCACCGCCCAGTGCCGCCGGCTGGCCGACGTCCTGTTCAACGACGTTCTCATCCATCGCCCGCCGAGCAGGATCTATCTCGCCGGCCACTGGCGCCCCGGCGACGAAGCCGGCGTCGCCGACACGATTGCCTGGCTGAAGGCCCGCCATATCGAGGTCGTGCTGATCGGCCCCGCCCCGATGTACGAGCAGAGCCTGCCGCGCCTGCTGGCCCTGGCCGAGCACCTGGGTCAGCCGGACCTGCCGGCCCGCCGGCGGATAAAGGCGCGCGACGCCGTCGAGCCGGCCATGGCCACCGTCGCCGCCCGCGCCGGCGTGCCCTACCTGTCGATCATGCAGGCCATATGCCCCGCCGGCGCCTGCCGGACCACGACGCCGGAGGGCGCGCCGATGGAGTGGGACGAAGGCCACTTCTCCAAGCCCGGCTCGCGCTTCGTCGGCCAGACGCTGGCGGCCCAGGAGGCGGCGATCGGGGCCGCCGGCAAGGTCGCCAGACATCCATGATGCGGCGCCGCAGCATCGCCCTTGCTTTTTTTAAGCCCCGCGACTAGTTTCGCGCCCCCGGACGCTTCCGCCCGCGGCCGGCATTTCTGATCTTCGACAATCCTCCCAGGGCGAACCGAGCGAATTTTCCCATATGGAAAAGGTACCGATGACCGCCGGGGGCTATAGCGCCCTCGACGAGGAACTGAAGCGTTTGAAGACTTTGGAGCGTCCGGCTGTAATCGCCGCGATTTCCGAAGCGCGGGCCCATGGCGACCTTAGCGAAAACGCCGAATACCATGCCGCCAAGGAGCGTCAGGGCTGGATCGAAGGCCGTATCGCCGAGATCGAGGACAAGATCGCCCGCGCTCAGGTCATCGACGTCTCCAAGCTGTCGGGGTCGCAGATCAAGTTCGGCGCCACGGTCAGCGTGGTCGACGAGGACACCGAGGAAGAGGCCCGCTACCAGATCGTCGGCGAACACGAAGCCGACGTGAAGGGTGGCCGCGTTTCCATCACCTCGCCCATCGCCCGTGCGATGATCGGCAAGGAAAGTGGCGACGTGGTCGAGGTCAACACCCCCGGCGGCGTCAAGGCCTACGAGATCCTCAAGGTGGAGTGGCTCTAGAGCCGCTTGGCTGTACGGAAGCACGACAGGGCGGCCTCACGGTCGCCCTTCTGCTTGCCTAAAGACCCGGCAAGGTCTTGAAGGTCTCCCCCATGGCGTCGCGTCGCAAATCCGTCGAAGCTCCGGCTCCGCCGCCCCTGACGATCTGGGCGGTTTCCGACGGCCGCGCCGGCATCGAGGCCCAGGCCGTCGGCCTCGCCGACGCCGTCGCCCCGCCTGCCCTGGTGGCTGAACCTGGCGCCCCGCCGCTGGCTGCGCGGCAACGACTTCGCCCCGCCCTGGCCGGACCTGATGATCGCCGCCGGCCGCGCCACCCTGCCCCTGTCGATCCGCATGCGCCGCTGGACGGGCGCCCGGACCTTCGTCGTCCAGATCCAGGACCCGCGCACCCCGCTGCACTTCTTCGATCTGGTCGCCCCGCCGAACCACGACCGGGTCAAGGGCGACAACGTTGTCTCCATCACCGGCTCGCCGCACCGGCTCAGCCCTGAGCGGCTGAAGGCCGACTACGCCGCCTTCGCCGACCGGATCGACCCCCTGCCCCATCCGCGCGTGGCGGTGCTGGTCGGCGGGAAGTCCAAGGCCTTCGATCTCAGCCAGGAACGCGCCGCCGCCATCGCCAACAGCCTGGTGCTGCCGCTGGAGCAGGAGGGCGGCAGCCTGCTGATGACCTTCTCGCGCCGCACGCCGCAGAAGGCCCGCGACCTGCTCGCCGCCCGCCTGCGCGACCTGCCCGGCGTCGTCTGGGACGGCGAAGGCGCCAACCCCTACTTCGCCTTCCTCGAGGCCGCCGACTTCATCCTGGTCACCGAGGACAGCGCCAACATGGCCACCGAGGCGGCCAGCACCGGCAAGCCGGTCTTCATCGTCAAGATGGATGGCCAGCACCTCAAGTTCCGCCTCCTCCACGACGAACTGGAAGCCAAGGGCGCCGCGCGGCCCTGGGGCGGCGCCTTCCACGGGTGGACCTACGAGCCCCTGCGGGAGACCGACCGGCTGGCAGGCGAAATCCTCAGCCGCATGGACGCCCGCGCCGACGCGCCCTAGCCTTGGCGCAATGATCCTCGCCATCCTCCAGGCCCGCATGAGTTCCTCCCGTCTGCCGGGCAAGGTGCTGATGCCGCTGGCCGGGGCGCCGATGATGGTCCGGCAGATCGAGCGCATCGCCCGCTCGCGCAAGATCGACCGAATCGTCGTGGCCACCAGCGCCAACCCCGGCGACGACGTCATCGAGAAGACCGCCCGCCGCGAGGGTATCGACGTCCATCGCGGCCCGCTCGACGACGTTCTCGCCCGCTTCCGGGGCGCCCTGGCCGCCTGGCCGGCCGACACCGTGGTCCGGCTGACCGCCGACTGCCCCTTCGCCGACCCGGACCTGATCGACGAGACCCTGACCGTCTTCCAGGAAAGCGGCGCCGACTATGCCAGCAACACCCCGCCCCACCGCACCTATCCCAAGGGCCTGGATGTCGAGGTGATGACCGCCGCCGCCCTGCGCCGGGCCGGCGACCTTGCGCAGACCAGCGAGGAGCGCGAGCACGTCACCTGGGGCATCTACAACCGTCCGAGCGAGTTCCGGCTCGCCTACCACAGCCAGCCGGTCGACGAGGGCGAGGTGCGCTGGACGGTCGACCGGCCCGACGACTACGCCTTCACCGCCGCCGTCTACGACGCCCTCTATCCGAAGGACCGCGCCTTCACCTCCGACGCCATCCGCGCCTTCGTGCGCTCGCGGCCGGAGCTCCTGACCTACGGCGGCGACCGGCGGGCATGAGCATCCTCTTCGTCTGCAACGCCGGGCCCGAGGTCGGCGGCGGCCACGTCATGCGGTCCCTGACCCTGGCCCGGGCGCTGCAGGCGCGCGACGCCGCCGTCAGCTTCCTCTGCCCGCCGGCCGTCACCGCCCTGCTGGAGGCCTTTGCGCCCGACATCCACCGGGTGTGGGCGGGCTCGACCGAGCCGGCCCGCATCGTCGCCGCCGTCCGCGCCGCCAAGGCCGACCTCGTCGTCTTCGATCACTACGGCCTCGACGCCGACGACCACCGCGCCGCCGCCGGGGCCCGGCCGGTGCTGGTCATCGACGACCTCGCCGACCGTCCCCTGGGCGCCGACCTGGTGCTCGACAGCGGGCCGTCGCGGATGGCCGAGGACTATGCCGGCCTACTGCCGGGGCACGCCGCACTCCTGCTCGGCCCCGCCAACGCCCCGGTGCGGCCGGAGTTCGCCGCCCTGCGGCCCGCTGCCCTGAAACGCCGCCTGGCCGGCGGCCCGCCCCGGCGCCTGCTGGTCTCGCTTGGCCTCGGCGACCCGGGCGGCATCACCGGCAAGGTGCTGGAACTGCTGCTGCCGATGACCGGCGGCCTCGTCATCGACGCGGTCATGGGCTCGGCCGCCCCCAGCCTCTCCAAGGTCCAGGCCCTGGCCCTCGTCTATCCGCAGCTTCGCCTGCACATCGACAGCCGGGAGATGGCCGCCCTGACCGCGGAGGCCGACCTCGCCGTCGGCGGCGGCGGCTCGTCCAGCTGGGAGCGCTGCGTCCTGGCCCTGCCGACCCTGCTGCTGATCCTGGCCGACAACCAGCGCCCCGCCGCCCGCGCCCTGGAAACCGCCGGGGCCGTCATGGCCCTGGAAGCCGACGCCGCCGATTTCACCGGCCTGTTCGAGGAAGACCTCGCCCGCCTGCTGGCCGACGCCCGCCTGCGCACCGGCATGGCCCTGGCGGCCGCCGACGTCTGCGACGGCGAAGGGGCGGACCGGGTGGCCGAGGCGGTGATGGGGTTGATGCGCGGTTAGCAGATCGCGCGATCCTTAAACA
>SDZP01000175.1 GCA_004144935.1 Caulobacteraceae bacterium
GGCAGCCGCGACCAGAACAACTTGCGCCAGGCCCGTTTCAACGCCGGCATGGCGGTGTCCTACGGCCTGCCCTACCAGCAGGCCCTGGCCGGCCTGACCCTCAACCCGGCCAGGATCTGGAAGATGGACGCCCAGGTCGGCAGCCTTGAGGTTGGCAAGACGGCCGATGTGGTGGTCTGGACCGGCGACCCGCTCGAGCTGTCCAGTTGGCCCACCGACGTCTTCATCGCCGGCCAGCGCCAGCCGCAGACCGTCCGGGCCTTCGAGCTGCGGGACCGCTACGCGGCGCCGGCGACAGCTTATCCGCAGGCTTACGGCAAGCCATGAGCCGCCTCCTCGGCCTGACCGCCGCCCTGCTGATCGCCGCCTCGCCGCTCGCGGCGCAGGCGGCGAGCAACTGGAAGGTTGTCGGGGCGCCGGGCGAGGCCGTGTTCGCGTTGACCGCGCCGATCGTGATCGACAAGGGCGTGAATTACACCTTCCAGTGCGAGGCCGACAGCGTGGCCATCATGCAGACAGGCGTCTCCGACCTTCTCCCGCCGGCAGAGGTACCTCTGGTTATGGGCCTGTTGAGCGACAAGGCCGATTTGGTGATGAAACCAGCGGCCGGTCGCGCCAACCCGAAGGGCGGACAGGATCTGATGATCCGCCTGTCCAAGAAGGATAAAGCGATCCGCACCTTGGGTGAGGCGAAGATGATCTCCCTGGCAACGACCGGCTTTACAGCGGCGGTCAGTCTCGATGACCAGGACCGCAGCATCATTGCCGGGTTCGTCGACCGCTGCCTCAAGGGCTGATTGCAATGCGCCTATGGCCGGGCAACCTTTCTGGTGGCGGTCTCACCTGAGCCGGCCGGCTAAGCCTTCAAAACCGTCGGGGGGACCCATGACCGACACCACCACGCCGGGCGCCGGCAAGACCCTGTGGGGCCATCCCGTCGGCCTGGCCGTGCTGACCGGCACGGAGTTGTGGGAGCGGTTTTCCTACTACGGGATGATGGGTCTCCTCACCCTGTACATGACCAAGCAGGCCCTGCTGCCCGGCCACGTCGAGCACATCATCGGCTTCCCGGGCTTCCGCGCCGTGGTCGAGGGTGTGTTCGGGCCGTTGACGACCCTCGCGCTCGCCTCCCAGATCTTCGGCCTCTACACCGGCTTCATCTACGCCACCCCGATCGTCGGCGGGCTGATCGGAGACCGCCTGCTGGGCCAGCGCCGCACGGTCATCCTCGGCACCCTGCTGATGGCCGGTGGCCACATCCTGATGACCTTCGAGCCCTTCTTCCTGTTGGCCTTGCTGCTGCTCATCCTCGGGGCCGGCTGCATCAAGGGCAACATGGCGGTGCAGGTCGGCGCTCTTTACGGCAAGGACGACACGCGACGTACGCGGGCCTTCGGCATCTATCTGATCGGCCTCAACGTCGGCGCCTTCACCGCCCCGCTGATCGTCGGCACCCTGGGCGAGAAGGTCGCCTGGCACTGGGGCTTCGGGGCCGCCGGCATCGGCATGCTGATCTCGCTGGTCATCTACCTCCTCGGCCAGAAGCACCTTCCGCCGGACACGCTGAAGGCGGCGGGCAGCGAGAAGGCCCCCGGGCTCCGCAAGGGCGAGGGCCGTCTGCTTGCCGGCCTGATGCTGCTGCTGATCCCCTACATCCTGGTGTTCAGCGCCTATCAGCAGGCCTGGAACATCTTCATGGTCTGGGCCGACACCAGCGTCGATATGACGTTTGGCGCCTTCAAGGCCCCGGTGACCTGGTTCGCCACGCTTGACGGCATCCTGACCATCTTGGCGGTCTTCTTCTGCGTGCGGCTCTGGGCCTGGCAGGCACGGCGCGGCAAGGAGCCGAACGATGTCGGCAAGATCAGCTTCGGCATGATCCTCGGGACCCTCAGCTTCCTGTTCTTGGCCGGCGGGGCCTTCCTGGCCGGCAGCGGTCTGACGGCCATCATCTTCCCGGTGCTGTTCTTCGTCGCCGCCGACCTGATGATCCCCTTCGTCGACACCGTGACCATGTCGGCCTTCTCGCGCTCGGCCCCGGCGGCGCTGGGCACAACGATGATGGGCATCTTCTATCTCGCGACCTTCGTCACCAACGTCACCGTCGGTTGGCTGGGCCGCTTCTACGAAACCCTCAGCCACGCCCAGTTCTGGCTGCTGCACGCCGGCCTCTCGGCGGCCGGCCTGCTGTTCTTGATCCTGCTCGGCAAGCCGCTGACCAGAATGCTGGAGCCGATTCCCTTCGCTCCCACCGCCGACCCGCCCATCGAGGCGACCCTCGGCGCCAGCAGAGGCTGACCCCATGCGCCTTCGCCAGATCGCCCTCGTCGGCGCCGACCTTGCCGCCTGCGCGGCGGACATCGAGGCGGTGCTCGGCGTCAGCCATCCCTATGACGACCCCGGCGTCGGGCACTACGGCCTGCGCAAAGGCGTCTGGGCGGTCGGCGAGACCTTCCTGGAAGTGGTCTCGCCGAAGCTGCCGGGCACCACCGCCGGCCGGCTGATCGAGAAGCGCGGCGGCGACGGCGGCTACATGGTCATCCTGCAGGTCCGCGACCTGGCCGCCGCCCGCAGGACCGCCGCCGAAGCCGGCGCCCGCGTCGTCGAGCAGATCGACCGCGACGGGGTCGCCGCCACCCACTACCACCCGCGCGACACCGGCGGGGCCATCCTGTCGCTCGACTGGATGGATCCCTGGATGCGCTGGGAATGGGGCGGACCGGACTGGAAAACCCATGCGCAGCCGGGTCAGGCGATTGTCGGGGCGGAGTTGCAGGCGGGCGACCCGGCGGCGATGGCCGCGCGCTGGGGCGAGGTGCTGGGGCGCGAGGCTGAACGCTCGGGCGAGACCTGGCGCATCGCGCTGGAGGGCGGCGAGATCAGGTTCGTTCCGCTGCGGGACGAGCGCGGCGACGGGCTGGCCGGCTTCGATGTCGCCCTGCCGGATCCGGCCGCCGCCCGCGCCCTGGCCACGCGACGCGGCCTGCTCGATGCGGATGGCGAGATCAGGCTGTGCGGCTCGCGGCTCTATCTCGCGGGCGCGCGGCGCTAATCCCCGTCTTCAGGGCGGCCGCCATTGCACGCGACGTCATGTCAGCCCATTAGTCGCCTCCCGAATCGCCTAGACTCCCCCGCGTAATGTCCAAGCCAGAGCCGCTCCCCTCCCTCTTCGACGATGCCCTCAACCCGCCGGCCGCGCCGCCGCTGGCCGTTCCGCATGAGCCGGTGCCGAAGGCGCAGCCAAAGCCGACCCTGGCGGCCCAGGCGGGCGGCTCGTCGGGCGACTACAACGCCAGCAGCATCGAGGTCCTCGAAGGCCTGGAGCCGGTGCGCATGCGGCCGGGGATGTACATCGGCGGCACCGACGAACGGGCGCTGCACCACCTGTTCGCCGAGGTGCTCGACAACGCCATGGACGAGGCCGTCGCCGGCCACGCCAAGTCGATCGAGGTCAGCCTGGACGCCGACGGCGCCCTGACCGTCTTCGACAACGGCCGCGGCATCCCCATCGACCCCCACCCCAAGCATCCCGGCAAGTCGGCGCTGGAGGTCATCATGACCGTCCTGCACTCGGGCGGGAAGTTCAGCGGCAAGGCCTATGAGACCTCCGGCGGCCTGCACGGGGTCGGCGTCTCGGTGGTCAACGCCCTGTCGGAGCGGGTCGAGGTCACCGTCTGGCGCGACGGCTTCGAGCACCGCCAGGTATTCTCGCGCGGCAAGCCGCTTGGCAAGCTCGAGCAGATCGCCCCCAGCCGCAAGCGCGGCACGGCCATCAAGTTCACCCCCGACCCGGTGATCTTCGGCGAGGGCGTCGCCTTCAAGCCGGCGCGGCTCTATCGCATGGCCCGCTCCAAGGCCTACCTGTTCCGGGGCGTGACCATCAAATGGTCCTGCGACCCCAGCCGCATCCAGGACAAGACGCTTCCCGAGGCGGTCTTCCACTTCCCCAACGGCCTGGCCGATTTCCTGGCCGAGCGCACCAAGGGCATCAACACCGTCACGCCCGAGGCCTTCACCGGCCGCATCGAGCGCACCGGCGAGGCCGGGGCCGTCGAATGGGCGGTGACCTGGACGCCGCAGGGCTTTGGCGAGGCCGACGGCTTCGTGCAGAGCTACTGCAACACCGTGCCGACGCCCGAGGGCGGCACGCACGAGAGCGGCTTCCGCGCCGCCCTGACCCGGGGCCTGAAGGCCTATGGCGAGTTGGCCGGCGAGAAGCGGGCCGGGATCATCACCGCCGACGACGTTATCGCCAACGCCGGCGCCCTGATCAGCGTCTTCATCAGGAACCCCGAGTTCCAGGGCCAGACCAAGGAGCGGCTCAGCTCCTCGGACGCCCAGAAGCTGGTCGAGACCGCCCTGCGCGATCCCTTCGACCACTGGCTGACCGCCTCGCCCAAGGTGGCCCGCGCCCTGCTCGACTTCGTCATCGAACGGGCCGAAGAGCGGCTGAAGCGCCGCAAGGACCGCGACGTGGCGCGCGCCAGCGCCACCCGCAAGCTGCGCCTGCCCGGCAAGCTGGCCGACTGCTCGGCCGAGGCGGCCGGCGGCAGCGAGATCTTCCTGGTCGAGGGTGACAGCGCCGGCGGCAGCGCCAAGCAGGCGCGCAACCGCAAGAACCAGGCGATCCTGCCCCTGCGCGGCAAGATCCTCAATGTGGCCTCGGCGACCGGCGAGAAGCTGCACCAGAACAAGGAGCTCTCCGACCTGATGCTGGCGCTGGGCGTGCAGCCGGGCTCGAAGTTCAAGGAAGAGGACCTGCGCTACGACCGTGTGATCATCATGACCGACGCCGACGTCGACGGCGCCCACATCGCGTCCCTGCTGATCACCTTCTTCTACCGCACCATGCCGCAGATGATCCGCTCCGGCGCCCTCTACCTGGCCCTGCCGCCGCTGTACCGGATCACCCACAGCGGCAAATCCACCTACGCCCGCGACGACGCCCACAAGGACGAACTCATGGCCACCGAGTTCAAGGGCAAGAAGCCGGAGATCAGCCGCTTCAAGGGCCTGGGCGAGATGATGGCCAGCCAGCTGAAGGAAACCACCATGGACCCGGCCACCCGGACCCTGGCGCGGGTGACCCTGCCCAAGGCCGAGGAACTGGTCGAGGAGCTGGTGGAGAGCCTGATGGGGCGCAAGCCCGAGGCGCGGTTCCGGTTCATCCAGGAAAACGCGGAGTTCGCGGGCGAGCTGGACATCTAGCTTGGCGCCGCGAGCGGGTGTTGGCGGCGCATCCAATCGCCGCCTCGCGCGTTGATGACCCACTTACGGCGCTGGATACCGAGCCAGCGCGTCTGGGGCATACGGTAGACCGATGAACGACCTTCCCGACGAACGCCTGGAGGTTCCCTTCCAGGCTCCGCCGAGTCTCGACCTGACAAGAACGGCGCTGTTCCTCGACCTAGACGGCACCTTGGCCGACATCGCCGAGACTCCCGGCGCCGTAGGCCCCGTTGCGTCCCGCACCCGCACGCTGCGCGCCCTTTCGCCGGCGCTGGACGGCCGTCTCGCCATCCTCAGCGGCCGGGAAGTCGCCGAGATCGACCGCATCCTCGAAGGCTCCGTCGCCAGCGTCGCCGGCCTGCACGGCCTGGACCGCCGCACCGCCGACGGACGGCTCGACGCGACGCCGCCGCACCCTGCCCTCCCGGACGCCCGCCAATGTCTGGCCAGCCTGGCCAAGGCCGAGCGCGGCCTGTTGCTGGAGGACAAGGGCACCAGCGTCGCCCTCCACTACCGCCTGCGCCCGGAGGCAGGCCCGGCCGTCGTCGACTGCGCCCGCCGCCTGGCCCGCCAGACCGGCCTGATCCTGCAGGAAGGCCACATGGTCGCCGAGCTGCGCACCCCCGGCCCCGACAAGGGCGAGGCGCTGCAGGCCTTTATGGCCGAGGCCCCGTTCGCCGGCGCCACGCCCATCATGATCGGCGACGACCTGACCGACGAGGACGCTTTCGCCGCCGCCATCGCCCTTGGCGGCGAAGCCATCCTGATCGGCCTGCCCCGCCGCAGCCGCTCGCGCTGGCGGCTGGAGGACCCGAGCGCCCTGCTGTCCTGGCTCGAGGCCTCGATGATCGCGCCGGTGGCCGCATGAGCCGGCTGATCGTCGTTTCAAATCGGGTGGGCCTGTCGCGCGACGTCGGCGGCGGGGCCGTCGGCGGACTGTCGGCGGCGATCACCGCCGCCCTGCGCCAGAACCAGGGCGTCTGGTTCGGCTGGAGCGGAGAGACAACGGCCGAATACACCGGCAAGCTGTCGCTGGACCGCATTGGCGACGTCACCGTGGCCAAGATCGACCTCGAGCCGGATGACCTCGACGCCTACTATAACGGCTATTCGAACAACACGCTGTGGCCGCTGTTCCATAACCGGCTGGACCTGACCAACTTCAGCCGCGCCTACGCCGCCGGCTACGCGCGGGTGAACCAGCGGTTCGCCGAGGCCCTGCGGGCTTTGGTCGGACCGACCGACACCATCTGGATCCACGACTACCATCTGATCCCGCTGGCCGCCGAGCTGCGAAAGCTGGGCATCACCAACCGCATCGGCTTCTTCCTGCACATCCCCTGGCCGGCGCGGCAGCTGTTTACCACCCTGCCCGGCCACGAGAAGCTGGTCGCCCAGCTGTTCGATTACGATCTGGTCGGCTTCCATACCGCCGAATGGCTGTCGGCCCTGACCGACTACCTGCAGAACGAGCTCGACGTGACGGTCGGCGACGACGGGGTGGCCGAGGCCTTCGGCCGCAAGACCCGGCTGGGGGTCTTCCCGATCGGCATCCACACCGCCGATTTCGCCACCGAGAACGCCTCGCCGGCCTCCGTCGACGCCCAGAAACGCACCGAAAAGAGCCTGGCCGGCCGCCAGATGATCATCGGCGTCGACCGCCTCGACTACAGCAAGGGCTTGGAAGAACGCTTCCTCGGCTACGAGCAGTATCTCGAGGACCATCCCGAGGCTCGGGAGAAGGTCTTCATGCTGCAGATCGCCACCCTCAGCCGCGACGGGGTCGAGGCCTACCAGGAGATGCGCAACCGGCTGGACGCCATCGCCGGGCGGATCAACGGCCACTATGGCACGCTCGACTGGGTGCCGCTGCGCTACGTCAACAGCGGCTATCGCCAGGACGAGCTGGCCGGCATCTACCGCGCCGCCCGCGCCGCCCTGATCACGCCCCTGCGCGACGGCATGAACCCGTCAATCCCTACGACCGCGACGAGATGGCCGAGGCCATCCACCGGGCCCTGACCATGGACCTGACCGAACGAATGCTGCGCTGGCGGGACCTGAAGGAAGGCCTCGACTCCGAAAACCTCGACCACTGGTGGCAGGGGTTCTTGGAAGCGCTCGCCGAGCGGCCGAAACCTAGCCCACGCTTCGTCCGCGTCGGCGGGTCGGCTCCCTGAAGTCAGCCGAGCAACCGGACGGCGGGGGTTCCATAGCCTTGATTCAGATCAAGGTATTGTCCGGCCCGGCGGTCAGTTTCGTGCTATGATCCTTGCGTTGGGGTCGGGACGTGTGTCGCGGCCCTTGGCCGCCCTGAAGGCCCCTGTGACCAGCTTCCTGATTACCTTCGCCGCCATGACCGCCATCATCGCGGCGCGCTATGTGCTGACCTCGGCCCTGATCTACGGCCTCGTCCTGCGGCGGCCCGACAGGCCGACGCCGCCGGCCGGCGCGGTGCGTCGGGAG
>SDZP01000176.1 GCA_004144935.1 Caulobacteraceae bacterium
CCATGCCCTCGGGCTCGGCGTAGTCGAAGGCCTCGGGCAGCGGCATCGGCAGGAGGACGGAGGCGATGCGCGCAGTCACGATCCTTCTCCCGCTCGTCGGGAGAAGGTGGCCGCGAAGCGGTCGGATGAGGGCAGCAACAGCTTCGCATGGCTTTATTCGCTTCAAGCGCTGCGTCATCGCAGCGTGTGAAGCGCTGGCGCCGCCCTCATCCGACCCCCTTCGGGGGCCACCTTCTCCCGACAAGCGGGAGAAGGAACGGGGCTTGCCTGACCCAGCGTACCGCCCGTAGACAAACGCCAACAACCGTTTGAGGAGACGAGGTCATGGGCGTTCTGTCGGGCAAGGTCGTGATCGTCACCGGCGCCGCCGGCGGCATCGGCAAGGAGTGCGCGCTGCTGGCGGCGCGCGAGGGCGCCAAGGTGGTCGTCAACGACCTCGGCGGCAGCATGGCCGGCGGCGACGAGGGCGACGCGGGCCCGGCGCAACAGACCGCCAACGAGATCAAGGCGGCCGGCGGCGAGGCGGTGGCCAACTCCGACAGCGTCACCAGCATGAGCGCCGTCAAGGCCATGGTCGAGCAGGCCAAGGACGAGTTCGGCGGCCTGCACGCCATCATCAATCCGGCGGGCATCCTGCGCGACAAGATGTTCCACAAGATGGACGACGAGGACTGGGACAAGGTCATCGAGGTCCACCTGCGCGGCGCCTACAACGTCTCCCGCGCCGCCGTCGAGCTGTTCCGCGACCAGCAGGAAGGCTCCTACGTCCACTTCACCTCGACGTCCGGCCTGATTGGCAACATCGGCCAGGCCAACTACGCCGCCGCCAAGCTGGGCGTCATGGGCCTCTCGCGGATCCTGGCCATGGAGGGGGCGCTGAAGAACGTCCGCTCCAACATCATCGCCCCCTTCGCCTGGACGCGGATGATCGCCTCCATCCCGGTCAAGGACGAGGCCTCGGCCCTCCGCGTCGGCCGGATGCAGAACGCCATGCGGGCCGATCAGGTCGCCCAGCTGGCCGTCGCCCTGGCGTCCCCGGAAGCCAAGGATGTCTCCGGCCAGATCTTCGCCGTGCGGGGCAACGAGGTCATCCTGTTCGACCAGCCCCGGCCGATCCGCAACATGGCCAATACCGAAGGCTGGACCCCCCGCTCCCTGCTCGACATCGCCCTGCCGGCCATGAAGAACAGCTTCTTCGACACCGGCGCCTCCGCCTCGGTGTTCCCCTACGATCCGATCTGACCTGTGCGCTTCCGCGACCTCCATTTCGACCGCGAGAACCGTGTCTCGCTCGGCGTGGAGATCGCCACTGGTCAGCCGTTCCTTTCGATCCCGGTCGCCAATGGCCGGGTGGACTACGAAGAGTACTACCGGATCGATCAGGCTCTCCTCGATGGGTATCCCGCCAACAAGGCCGAGATCCTGATCCTTGCCAATCGCTGCCGGCGCCGCGAGAACGACGCCGCCCTCATCATCCCGCCCGGCTCCGATCGCGGTGTCGGGTAATGGAGCCCAGCCCATGCGCCGCGCCGCCATCGTCAGCCCCCTCCGCACCGCCGTCGGCAAGTTCCAGGGCTCGCTCGCCCCTCTGACCGCCGGCGAGATCGGCGGGACCATCATCAAGGCCCTGGTCGAGCGCACCGGTATCGATCCCGAACGCATCGACGACGTCACCTTCGCCCACGGCTATCCCAACGGCGAGGCGCCCTGCATCGCCCGCTGGTCGCTGCTGCAGGCGGGCCTGCCCATCGGCATCCCCGGCGTCTCCATGGACCGCCGCTGCGGCAGCGGCCTGCAGGCGGTGATCGACGCCGCCATGCGCATCCAGACCGGGGCCGCCGACGTGGTCATCGCCGGCGGCTGCGAGAGCATGAGCAACGTCGAATACTACACCACCGACATGCGCGGCGGGGCCCGCGCCGGCAATGTCACCATGTATGACCGCCTGGCCCGCGGCCGGGTGATGAGCCAGCCCATCGAGCGTTTCGGCGTCATCAGCGGCATGATCGAGACCGCCGACAACCTGGCCCGCGACTACCAGATCAGCCGCGAGGACAGCGACGCCTATGCGGTGATGAGCCACCAGCGGGCGGTCGCCGCCTGGAACGAAGGCAAGTTCGCCGACGAGCTGGTCCCCGTCTCGGTCAAGCAGCGCAAGGGTGACCCCATCGTCTTCGACCGCGACGAAGGCCCCCGCGCCGACGCGACGATGGAGACGCTCGGCAAGCTGCGCGCCATCGAAAAGGACGGCGTCGTCACCGCCGGCAACGCCAGCCAGCAGAACGACGCCGGCGCCGCCTGCCTGGTCGTCGCCGAGGACAAGCTGGAAGAGCTTGGCCTGGAGCCCATCGGCTGGTTCCACAGCTGGGCGGCCGCCGGCTGCGAGCCCTCGCGCATGGGCATCGGTCCGGTGCCGGCCGTCGAGCGCCTGTTCGCCCGCAATGGCCTGGGCTGGAGCGACATCGACCTGGTCGAGCTGAACGAGGCCTTCGCGCCGCAGGTGCTGGCCGTGCTCAAGGGCTGGAACTGGGACGACCGCGACAAGCTGAACGTCAACGGCGGCGGCATCAGCCTGGGCCACCCCATCGGCGCCACCGGCGGCCGCATCCTCGCCAACCTGCTGCACGAGATGCAACGCCGCGAGGTCCGCTACGGCCTCGAGACCATGTGCATCGGCGGCGGCCAGGGTATTGCGGCAGTGTTCGAGCGGGCTTGACGCCCACTCGCGGGCGGCGGTGTTCGAGCGGGCCTAGGTCAGCGGCGCGACCAGCCGGTAGATCCGCTTTTCCGGCACATAGGTCCGGCCAGGGATCTGGTCCGGAAGGATGTCGGTGAGCACGGAAGTGATGTCGTCCAGCACCTTGCCGCTGCGGCTGTAGTAGCCGTGGTGATTGCTGTCGCCGGGCCAGTCGCCATCGCCCATGCCGCTGAAGGCGCCGGCGTCGACCAGGTTGATCCGCTTGGGGATCAGGTCGATCAGCCGCGGGCCGTCGCTGCCCAGCCGGTCGGGGTTGCTCTTGCTGAGGTCGGAGATGGTCAGCGCCCGGTCGTGTCGTGAGAAATAGACCGTCACCTGCCGGGCGATGCGCGGCAGCAGCGCCAGCTTGTGATCGTGCTCGAAGGCGTCCTCGTCCTCGTCGGGCGCGGCCAGGATGACCTGCTCGCACAGCCGGGCCAGATAGTTGGTGCCCCGGCCGATGACGTACTGCAGGGCGTGGCGCAGCAGGTAGTTGCCCATCGAATGGGCGACGATGTGGATGCGCCGGCGGCACAGCTCGGCCGGCGGAATGGCGTCGATGTACTCCTTCACCCGCACGAAGGCGCGGCCCAGCGCCGGGCCGGAGGCCTTGGCGTCCTCGCGGTCGCGGAAGTAGCTGACGAAGGGCTTGGCCTCGCCGTCCGACGGCCAGGTGAAGACCACCACATTGACGTCCCGCCCGCGCAGGGCCAGGCCGCGCTTCAGCCGCGCGCCGCCCTCCAGGGCGCCCTCGAAGCTGACGTTGAAGCCATGCACGTAGAGGACGGTGTCCTTCTCGCCATCCCACATCAGCCGGTAGAGGTTGGTCAGGAAGGGGGTCGAGCCCTTGATCTTGAACAGGCCCGTCTCGGGGTCCTTCTGCTCCTCATAGACGACGACCTCCTTCACCCTGGGGTCGGCCCCGCTGTTGCTCAGCGTCGCCCGGCCGTAGCGCAGGCCGGCCGAGGCGTCCGGGTTGAAGCTGTTGCCAAAGCTCGGCCGCTTGCGGGCCAGCAGGTTGCGGTTGGTGAAGAAGAAAAGTTCGATGTCGGCCATCGCCCCCTCCGTTTTGCGGAAGAGTGAGCCCACCGCGCCCCGGATGCAACTCTGGCGCGTCGGCCTCAGCCGTGACGCCGTCAGCCGATCTTCACCCCCGGCGGCGGCGGAACGCTCTCCGGCACGAAGAAGTCGGGCATCAGCGGCTGGCTGGGGTCGACACGATAGCGGTCGAAATCCCGCTCGCCCTCGCCGTAGAGGAAGCTGTCGTCGATCAGGAAGTTGCCGGTGAAGTCCTTGGCCGGCTTGTTGAAGATGGCGTAGGCGGCGTCGGCCATGATCTCCGGCGTGCGGCACATGCGCATGCCCGCGTCGCCGGCCAGGGCGAACTGGATGGCCGCCGTGGCGATGCCGGTGCGCGGCCACAGGCCGTTGAAGGCGATCTGGCCCCGGTACTCGTCGCTCATCCCCAGCATGCACAGGCTCATGCCGTACTTGGCCATGCTGTAGGCCACATGCCGCCCGAACCAGTGGGGCGCCAGATCCAGCGGCGGCGACAGCGCCAGTACATGCGGATTGGCCGCCTGCTTCAGGTGAGGGATGCAGGCCTTGCTGGTCAGGAAGGTCCCGCGCGCATTGACCTGGTTCATCAGGTCGAACCGCTTCATCTCCGTCGCTTCCGTCCCCGTCAGCTGGATGGCCGAGGCGTTGTTGACGCAGATGTCGATCCCCCCGAACGCCGCGACGCACTTCTCGACGCCTTCGTAGACGCTGGCCTCGTCCCGCACGTCGACGATCAGCGGCAGGGCCCTGCCGCCCGCCGCCTCGATCTCCTCGGCGGCGCTGTAGATGGTGCCCGGCAGATGCTTGTGCGGCTCGGCGGTCTTGGCGGCGATGGCGATATTGGCCCCGTCGCGGGCGGCCCGCAGCGCGATGGCCAGTCCGATGCCGCGGCTGGCGCCGGTGATGAACAGGGTCTTGCCGGCGAGGCTCATGCGCCGGCCCCCGTCGTCTCGACGCTGAGCGCCCACAGCCGCTCGGCGCTTTCCGGGTCCAGCGCGTGCGGCATCACCCCGGCCCGCGGGTTCTCCTTCGACCAGGCCACCGCCTGGGCGCAGTCCTCGAGGTACAGCCCGCCGACGCCCTCCAGCTCCGGCCCCACCGCCGCCCAGACGCTGGTGCTGGCGCCCTGCTCGGTGGTCTTGAAGCCCGTCACCGGCTTGTCGTTCTCGTCCAGCCAGCCCATCGCCCGCTGCTCCTCGATCGGCAGGTGGCGCTGCAGCGGTGTCATGATGCCGCCCGGCATAACGGCGTTGGCGGTGACGCCCTGGTCCTTGAACCGCTTGTTGAAGCCGACGGCGAACAGGGCGTTGGCGGTCTTGGCCTGGCCGTAGCCATTCCACTTCTCGTAGTCGCCCTGGCGAAAATGGGGGTCGTCCCAGCGGATGTCGCTGCGCACATGGCCGATCGACGACAGCGACACCAGCCGCGAGGTCTTGCCGCTCGCCCTGGCCCCGGCGATCAACCCGGGCGTCAGCAGGGCGGTCAGCAGGAAGTGGCCGAAATGGTTGGTGCCGATCTGCATCTCCAGCCCGTCCTTGGTGTGATCCAGCGGGCAGGCCATGACGGCGGCGTTGTTGATCAGGATGTTCAGCGGCCTGTCGCCCCAGCGCGCCCCGAACGCCCGGATCGAGGCGAAGTCCGACAGGTCGAGCATCTCGAAGCTCAACCTTCCCCTGGCGGTCGTCTCGATGTCGGCGATGGCCGCCGCCGCCAGGTCCGGCTTGCGGGCGGCGATGACGACGTCGGCCCCGGCCTCGGCCAGCGCCCGCACCGTCTCGACCCCGATGCCGGTCGCGGCCCCGGTGACGATGGCGGTGAGGCCGGTCAGGTCATGTCCCGCGACCACCTCGCGGGCGGTGGAGTAGCGCTGGAAGGGTGAGGTGATGCGGTCGCTCATGGGTGTTTCCTCTTGTTATCGTTCTCCCGACCGTCCTGACGAACGTCAGGACCCACCGGCCGGCAGGGTGCTTGAGGGTGGGCCCTGACTTTCGTCAGGGCAATCGGCGGTGCTAGCCAACCTTGCTGAAATCCGCCGGCCGCTTCTGGAAGAAGGCCGCGAACGCCTCCGCCGCCTCGGCCGTCTGCAGCCGCTCGCCGAAGTACCGGCCCTCCAGGTCCATCAGTTCGGCGATCTTCGCCGCGTCGCGCATCAGCCGCTTGGTCACCTTCAGCGCCCCGATCGGCCGCTTGGCCAGGGCCTGGGCCGCCGCCAGCGCCGCCGCCTCGACCTCGCCGGACGGCAGGCACTTGTTGGCGATGCCGACGGTGACCGCCTCCTCGCCCATCATCGCCTCGCCCAGAGCGAACATCGCATAGGCCCGCGCATGGCCGATCCGCGCCGGCAGCAGCCAGCTGGACGCCGCCTCCGGCACCAGGGCCAGGCCCACGAACGGCGTCGTCAGCTTGGCTTCCGGCGAGACATAGACCAGGTCGCAATGCAGCAGCATCGTCGTCCCCACCCCGACGGCCAGGCCGCGCACCGCCGCCACCAGCGGCTTCTCGGCCCGCGCCAGGCCTTTCAGGAACCGCGTCACGTTGCGCTCCCCGGCCGGCCGCTCGCCGGCGTCGCGGCTGGTGTCGCCCGACGCGTTCTGGGCCGCGAAGTCGCTGACGTCGTTGCCGGCGCTGAAGGCGTCGCTGGACGACTTGAACAGCACCGCCCGGATGGCCGGGTCGCGCTCGGCCCGGTCCAGGCTGTCGGCCAGCACCCCGTACATGCCGTCGGTCAGGGCGTTCTTCTTGTCCGGCCGGTTGAAGGTCAGGGTCATCACGCCGGCGTCGATCTCGACGAGGATATGGTCGCTCATTTGGGGGCTCCTTGCGGGAAACGGGCCTGCAGGCTGGTCAGCCAGCGGGCGATGGTGTCGATCTCGGCGTCGCTGAAGCCGTCGGTGATTTCGGTGTTGATATAATCCAGCCCGGCCTTGGCGTAGTCGCGCCCGGCCCGGCCCTTGTCGGTCATGTGGATGCGCTGCGCCCGCCCGTCGGCCGGGTCTGCTCGCCGCTCGACCAGGCCGGACCGCTCCATCCGGTCGATCAGACCGCTCATGGCGCTGGGCGCGGTATCCAGCGCCTCGGCCACCTCGCCGATCAGCGCCCCGTCCGCCTTGCCGAGGAAGAACAGCACCCCGGACTGCGCAGACGTCAGCCCGCCCTTGGCCGCCATCTCGGCCTCGATCCAGCGCTGCACCCGCCGGTTGGCGGCGCTGAGCAAGAACATCAGCCGGCGGTTGGAAGGCGTGGCCATGTCGCCGTTATATGCTTCGTATGCGAAACATCAAGTTCGTATGCGAAACAAGACGGACCGATTGTACTGGCCCCGGCTCGCGGAAAGCCTAAGATTGCGTCGGCGTCGAAGGCGCCTCAACGCGAGCGGGAGAGTCGGGTCATGGCACCCAGCGAATTTCGAAGGCTCCTAAGCCGCCCGGTACCAGGTCACCCCGTCCGCGTCGGTCTCCGCCACCGCCCGCCCGCGCTCGATCAGGCAGTTGAGGTGCGCCAGGCTCTCGCCGGTCGCCATGCCCATCAGCTCCGGCCCGATCGGCCGCGCGAACAGGCTGCCGAACACGTCGATGGAGCGCTTGGGCGCCTCGCTGATGGATTTCTGCAGCCGGCCCAGCTGCCGCTCATGCCCGGCCGCCAGATGGTCGAGCCGCGCGTGCACGCCGTAGAAGGGATCGTTGTGGGCCGGCAGGGTCAGCACCCCCTCGGGGATCGCGCCCTTCAGCTTGGCCAGGGAGTTGAGCCAGTCGGTCAGCGGATCGCCGTCCGGCTCGGTCGGGAACACCGACACGTTCGAGCTGATCCGCGGCAGCACCTGGTCGCCGCTGATGAACAGGTTGAGGTCCGGACACCACAGGCAGGCATGGTCCGGCGAATGGCCGTTGCCGGTGATCACCGTCCAGTCATGCATCCCGATCCGGATCGTCTCGCCGTCGGTCATCCGCCGGTAGCTGTCGGGCAGCTGGTAGATGGCCTTGCCGAAGCCGCCGAAGCGGGCCCGGTAGTTGTCGATGGCCTCCTCGTCCCAACCGGCCGACTTGTAGAACCTCAGGCCATCCTCCGGCGCCTCGCGCCCGGTGTCGGCCACCAGCATGCGGCACTGGATATACTCCAGCCGCGTCATCCACAGCCGGCACTGGAACTTGCGGGTCATCCAGCCGGCCAGGCCGATATGGTCGGGATGCAGGTGGGTGACGATCACCCGCGTCACCGGCTTGCCGCCCAGCGCCCCCTTGAAGGCCTCGCGCCAGGCCTGGGCGGTCTCCCGCGTCTGCAGGCCGGTGTCGACGATGCACCAGCCCTCGCCGTCAGCCAGGGCCCAGACGTTGATGAAGCCCAGCGGCCCGCCCAGCGGCTGGCGCAGCCACAGCACCCCCGGCGCCACCTCCACCGCATCGCCCGCGCCGGGCGTCGGCACGGTCTCGAACGGATAGTCGAGCTTGGGCCGGCGCAGCTCCGCCGAGATGTCTTCCACGCCGTCGTGCACTGTGTCTCTCCGATGAACGCCCCCATCATCCCGCGTTCAGCGCGCCGCCGCAATTGCGCCGGGTCGCCTAGGCATCTTGACCGGCATTGGAACGGGGCGTTTAAAACCCCCAAAACAACAGCCTATCCCCCAGGAGCTCGGGTAGACATGAGTCGCAACCGCTACGGCATCGCCGCCGCCGTCATTCTCGCCATGTTCGCCACCTCCGGGGTGACGGTGGCTCAGGGCAAGAAGAAGGAAAAGGAAGTCGCAGGCGCGATTTCCCAGAAGGACCGCGACCGCGGCATGGCCGAGGCCCCGGCCCTGGCCAAGGCGGCCGGCCTGTCCTGCACCATCACCGAGGCCCGCTTCGTCGTCGCCGACGCCAAGACGAAGACCAACTACTTCGAAGTCGCCTGCGACCAGGGCCTCGGCTACATCGTCGGCCAGGATCCGGCCAAGCCGACCGCCAGCCTGTTCCCCTGCTTCGACGCCGAAAAGAAGATCAAGGCGGGCGACAAGGAAATCGACAGCCCGCTGAAGTGCAAGCTGGCCGGCAACGCCAACCTGCAGGCCCAGATCACCCCCTACCTGACCAAGGCGGGCAAGACCTGCGCCACCACCGGCTATCGCTACATCGGCGCCAGCCCGACCAAGACCTACATCGAGGTCGCCTGCGGCCCGGGCAACGGCTTCGTGCTCGAAACCGCCGCGCCGGCCAACCTCTCCGCTGACGTCAAGGCCAACAGCTGCATCAGCTTCGACGCCACCGACACCCGCGCCTGCCAGCTGACCGACCGCGCCAGCCAGCTGGCCGTCGTCGACGCCCTGGTCGCCAGCTCGGGCAAGACCTGCGCCGTCAAGGACAAGCGCTACGTCCTGGCCACCACCACCGGCGCCAGCTGGTTCGAAGTCTCCTGCCAGGACGGCAGCGGCTACATGCTGGAGCAGCTGTCCGACGGCAAGAACGGCAAGACCGTCGCCTGCGCCGACGCCGAGTTCGTCGGCGGCGGCTGCACCATGACCGACAGCCGCGCCGCCAAGACCGAGCAGAACGGCCTCTACAGCCGGCTGGCCGAGAAGGTCGGCTTCAAGTGCGACGTCGCCCAGTACGGCATCTTCGGCGTCAAGGATAAGGAGATCGTCGAGCTGAAGTGCAACGACCGTCCCGACGGCGCCGTCATCGAGTTCAAGGGCGCCGCCAGCGGCGTGGTCTATCCCTGCGCCATCGCCGAGGCGCAAGGCTACCGCTGCTCCTTCACCAAGAAGGATCCGGGCTATCCGCAGATCACCAAGGACATCAAGTCGTTCAAGGACAACTCGTCCTGCGTCGTCCGCGAGACCCGCACGATGGAGAAGGCCAGCGAGTCGGCGGTCTATATCGAGGCCAACTGCGCCGACAACTCCGGCTCCTACATCGTCGGCTACAACCGCGGCACCACCAAGCCGATCGAGGTCCTGTCCTGCGCCCAGGGCAAGGCCTTCGGCGCCTGCAAGCTGCCCGGCAACTGATCCGCCGGATCCAGACCTGAAGAGAGGCCCGCCGGGAAACCGGCGGGCCTTTTTTCATGCGCGGAGGCGGGGGCGCCGCCGAGCCCCCTTCCCCCTCAAGGGGGGAAG
>SDZP01000594.1 GCA_004144935.1 Caulobacteraceae bacterium
GCCGCGCTGATGGAGCTGGAAAACGATGGCTACGGTCCGCAGTCCAGCCTGGCCCAGTTCGTCGATGCGCTCAATGCCGGCGGCGGCCAGTGGCGGTTCGTCGATGCCGGCCGTGGCCCGGGGTCCGACCAGATCCGGGTCGGGCTGGTCTATCGCCAGGACCGGGTGGCGCCGGTGGGTCCGTCGGCGGTCCTGGAAGGCGGCCCGTTCGGCGAGCGCAGCCGGGTGCCGCTGGCCCAGGCCTTCCGGCGAGGCCAGGGCCCGGTGTTCGTGGTCGTGGCCAACCACTTCAAGTCCAAGGGCTGCACCGGAGCGACTGGCGCCGACGCCGACCAGGGTGATGGCCAGGCCTGCTGGAATGCCCTGCGCACCGAATCGGCGGCGCGCCTGGATGCCTGGCTGGGGGACGATCCGACCGCCCAGGGCAGCCGGCTGCAACTGGTGGTCGGTGATTTCAACGCCTACGCCATGGAGGACCCGCTGCGCCTGCTGCGCGCGCGCGGCTGGCAGGATGCTTTCGACGTGGCCGGCGTCGCCCACCCCTACAGTTACCTGTACGCCGGGATGCTCGGGCGCCTGGACCATGCCTTGCTCAGCCCGGCCCTGGCCGGGCACCTGCGTGGCGCGGCCGAATGGCATGCCAACGCGGACGAGCCCGCCGGCCACGAGCCGGGCGATGGCGAGGGCGCCGGCCCGTGGCGCAGCTCCGACCACGACCCGACGCTGCTCGGTTTCGACCTGTAGCCGCAACCCCGTCCCGCGGCGGCGGCAACGGGTTTGTTATGTTCGCGACGCGTGCAACGGTGCCCCAGGGGGTGGGGAATGGACCAGGAAGACGAGGGCCTGTCGCGGACCGGCGTGGTCTCGGCCAGGAAGGAAAAGCCGGCGCTTGCCGGGATGCTGATGCTGGCCCTGGCCTTGCTGGGCTACGGCTTCTACACCCGCATCGACCAGGCCCGCGCCCTGCTCTGGCCCGCCGACGAACCCGTAGCGCAGGTGCCGCCGGCGCCGCCGCCGCCCCGCCGCGGAACCCGCATTGAAGCCCCTGCCACGCAGCCGAAGGCCAGGCTGCGGATCGAGCGGCCCGCGCCGGTGGCCGAGGCCGCGCCGTCTGCGACAGCAGTCGCGCCGACGCCGGCACCGGCACCGGCAACCCCCGCAAGGGAACCGGCGGCGAGCGGACCGGGCCCCGCGTCACCCCCGCTGCAGCGCCTGTACGCGATGTCCGACCGGCCGGCGCAGGCGCCGACGCCGGGCAAGGCCGGCATGGTGGAGGCGCTGCGCCGGGGCGAGCTGCGCCTGGCGACGCCGGCGGACTTCAATCGCTGGAAAGCCGCGCACAGGCGCAATGGCGGCCGGCTAGGCCGCTCCTTCGATGAGCGCACCAGTTACCTCCAGGGCTACGTCGTGCGGCGGGACTTCGTGATCCCGGACGGCCTGAACGGCGCGCACTCGGTGTTCTTCCTGCTCGAGGCAGGGGCGCCGTATCCGCTGGGCGAGGCCGGCCA
>SDZP01000595.1 GCA_004144935.1 Caulobacteraceae bacterium
GATAGAGGATGTTGAGCCGCTCCCTGGCCCATGCCCGCGAGAACGCCCGCCAGGTCCGCGACCAGATCACCACCGAGATGTGGGAGCGGCTCAACATCCTCTATCTGCGGGTCACCGAAAGCAGCGCCGAACGCACCTTCGACCGCCAGCACGCGGCCTTCCTGCACGAGGTCATCGCCGACCTGCACCTGTTCAAGGGGGCCGCCGACGCCACCATGAGCCATGGCGAGGGCTGGCGCTTCCTGATGCTGGGCGTCTACATCGAGCGGGCCCAGCTGATCGCCCGCCTGCTGCGGGCGGCATTCGGGGATGGAGCGGTGCCGACCGGCGACCACGTCACCCTGATGAACGTGCTGCGCATGGGCTGCGCCCTGGAGCCCTACCTGCGGACCTACACGGCCGAGATCGAGCCCAAGCACATCCTCGAGTTCCTGCTGTTCGACGAGGACTTCCCCCGCTCGATCCGCTTCGCCACCGCCCGCATCGAGGAGAGCATGGCCGACATCGCCAGCCACGTCGCCTTCGGCGGCCGCGGCCGGCCCGAGCGCCTGGCCGGGCGGCTCAGCTCGCGCCTGGAATTCACCGACCTGGAGGAACTGGAGGCCAACGGCGCCGCCGTCCTGCTGGCCAGCGTGGTGGCCGACTGCGGCCGCATCCACGAGGCCCTCTACCAGACCTTCGTCGCCTACCCGCTCGAGATGAGGTTGCCGGCCTGATGCTGCTCGATATCCGCCACGTCACCCGCTACCACTACGAACGGCCGGTCCGCGAGAGCCTGATGGAGCTGCGCATGCAGCCCCAGAAGTCGATCCGCCAGCGGCTGATCAGCTTCGACCTCGAGCTCGATCCCCGCGCCCAGCTGTTCAGCTACATCGACCCCTTCGGCAACGCCGTGCACCACTTCGACGTGCCCCAGCCGCACGACGAGCTGACCATCGTCGCCCGCTCGACCGTCGAGACGCAGCCGCCGCCGGAACTGCCCGACCACCTGGATCTCGGCGAATGGGACCGGCTGAAGAGCAGCTTCACCCAGGCCGAATGCTTCGAATTCCTGCACGAGCACGGCTTCACCCAGATGACCCCCGCCCTGCGCGCCTTCATGCAGGACAAGGCCCTCGAGGCCGAGCAGCTGCACGATCCGCTCAGCCGCCTGCGCTTCCTCAACAAGACCATCTACGAGGCCTTCGCCTACGAACCGGGCGTCACCCGCGCCGACAGCGTCGTCGACGAGGCCCTCAAGCGCGGAGCCGGCGTCTGCCAGGACTTCGCCCACATCATGATCACCGTCGCCCGCAACTGGGGCCTGCCGGCCCGCTACGTCTCGGGCTACCTGTTCAACGACCGCAGGAGCGGCGACCGCTCCGACCCCGACGCCACCCACGCCTGGGTCGAGGTCTTCCTGCCCAGCCAGCGCTGGGTCGGCTTCGATCCGACCAACAACATGCTGACCGGCGAGCGCCACGTCGGCGTCGCCATCGGCCGCGACTACGGCGACATCCCGCC
>SDZP01000596.1 GCA_004144935.1 Caulobacteraceae bacterium
TTCCGCGCCTGCCGGAACAGCTTGGCGGCGTCCAGCACGGTCCCCCCGCCCTCGCGCACATTGCGCAGGGCAGAGAATGTCCGCACGTCCTGCACGGCCCAGCCGTCGGCCTCGCGCATCAGGTAGCCATCCATACGGATAGACGGGTCCTCGCCGCTCTCGATCAGACGGCGGGCAAGGCCCCGGCGCTGGTGGCCGTCCGCGACGATGATCGTTCCGTCCCGGCGCTCAAACAGCACGGCTCGCCCGGCGCGCTCAGGGTCCCAAGCCGTCGCACCGTCAAGGGCGCCGGTCAGGCCTTCATCGCCCGCCGGTCGAAACTGGAAGCTCGCCGGGTCCGCGCCGATACCGCGAGGATCGAAAGAGCCGAGTTGAACCGGACGCCCCATGTGTTCGGCGCGCATCAATCCAGCAGGGGCGGTCGGGCCGGGGGTAGGCTGGCTGACAGGGGAGCTTGGCTCTTGCCACCGGTTGGCCGCGAGAACTTCGGCGTAGGCGTCCGGATCATAGAAGGACGCGCCTGGGCCAGCCGCCAGATATCGGTCCGCCGTCTCGATCATGGCCTTGGCCGACACAGGGCGGCGGGCGTCCACAGCGGCGCGGTCCGCCTTGCTCAAACGCACATCGTCCCAGTCGAGGGCGTTGGACATGCGAGCCGCCAGTGCGGCCGCTAGCTCCGGATCGCGCGTCTCAGCTAGGCGGGCGAGGTCGGCGTGGTTCTGGTCAAGGTGTCCGTCGTCCGGTCGATCCGCACCCGGCGCAGGGCCATCCCCAGCATCAGGCGCTCCACCAGGTTGAGCCGTCGGTTCAGAGGCAGGTCGAGCGGGTTGAACATCATCAGTCCCTTCTACGCCCGCACGCGGCGAGGCGCTATCAAACAGGTCTTCGAGCTCGCGCGCCACGTCGGGGCGTTCGGGCATGCGGAAGGAATCGAGCGCGGCTTGCGCCGTCTCGTGCGACGGGCCGTCAGCCGGGCCGATCCGCGCCGCGTCCGTGCGGTCCCGGTCGATTCGCGAGAGAGCCGCGCGCAGGGCCGGAAGAGAGGCGGTTGCAGGGGTGGCCGGCGCAACGGTGCGCGGAGCCATGCCGGGGGTCGCATCCATCGCCGCGCCGTCGAAGCCCGGCACAGGGTTGCGGCCCGTCAGGCGAGCCAGCGCCCCGGCAGCTTCGCCGCCGCCTTGGATGACGCCGCCAAGGACGGCAGCCGCTGCGGTCTGCTCCGGCCGGAATCGGTCCTCGATACCCGTCGCAATGTCGGAGCCTTGGGCGATGACGTCGGAGCCCGCATTGACGGCGACCGCGCCCACGACGCGCCCAGCAACCGTGCGACCGGGAGCGGCGATGGTTGTCGGGTCCGCAGCAGAGCCGCCCAGCGCCCCGCCCAAGGTCGAGACGCCACGCGCCAGCTTGGTCAGGAACGAGGCGTCGCCGCCGTTCCACGGGTCGGCCTGCGCGAGGAGGCGGTAGGAGTCTCGGCGCTCCTCTTCGGTGTCGATGACCAT
>SDZP01000597.1 GCA_004144935.1 Caulobacteraceae bacterium
CATGCTCTGCGGAGCGCCCGGCGGCAGGGTCGCCACCATCGCCAACGGCGCGTGACAACCACAGGCGCTGCAGGCCGGCCCACAGTCGGCGCAGCCCTCGTCGGCGCAGGGATCGGTCCGGACGGCGGCCGTGTCGGCGGCGGCATCAGCGACCGCGACAGCCGCCTCGCCCCGCGCCGGCGCGGCCTCTAACAGACCCGCCGACGGCATGGTCCCGGCCAGGACCACCAGCATCACGCCGAGAAGCCCCAGCCGCCGCACCCATGTTCGCGCCGCCCTGTTCATGCGCCGGGGGTTAGCACGGCCACGCCGCCCGGGTCCTCTGGTAAGAGATAACAGGGCCGCCGCCGGGCGCTCCGCAGAGCATGTTCACCGACTCCCGACCCGCCAACTTCACTTGACCGGCAAGAACAAACGCGGAACATCTCCGGGGTGTCCGACGAACGATCAGATTACAGGGAGCCTCGCGATCCGGGCGGCCTCGTCCCCCCCGGCTGGTTCCTGATGGACTACACCCTGCGTCCGGACCCCACCCTGAAGGGCTACATGGACCGCAATCAGCCGGTCTACGGCAAGTGCATCGGAAAGGACTGCCAGCGGAAGGCCTCGCTGGACATGCGCGAGCTTCTGCGCCTCACTGGGCCCAACCTGCACCTCTCCAAGATCGCCGACTACATGCGCTGCGCCCGGCTGGAGGGCTGCCGCTTCACCTTCACCTCGCTGGAGCCCCGCTGCACCATTCCGCTGGAGCGTTACCTCGGCCACCGCAACGTCCGCCTCCGCCTGCGCTGCGGCCGCTGCCAGGCCTTCACCCACCGGCCGGTCGAGGCGGTCATCGCCTGGCTGGAGACCAGCGGACGCGGCTCGAAACGCACCCTGATCGACGACGTCCAGCGCATGCTGGAGGCCAAATGCGGCTGCGGCTCGAGGCGCTGGACGATCGAGGTGATCATCTTCGACGTGAGCAATCCCCGCTGGAGGGAGAAGGGCGAGGGGGTGTTTAAGGATAGGCCCTGGGCGGGCTGAAGGGGTCCCGGCGACCCGGTCAGATAATTGAGGCCGCTTGATGTTCAGCCCTCGCCGGGAACAAAACACCCTCCCCAACCGCTCCACCATCCACAGGTTCGCGACCGTCGCTGACCTTCGGAGAACCTGCATGTCCATTCTCGCCTGGATCGTCCTCGGCATTGTCGCCGGCTTCATCGCCAGCAAGCTCATCAACAAGACCGGAAGCGGCCTGGTCATGGACCTGGTCCTCGGCGTCGTCGGCGCCGTGGTCGGCGGCTGGCTGTTCAACCAGTTCGGTAGCGCCGGGGTGACCGGCTTCAACCTCTACAGCCTGTTCGTCGCCGTCATCGGCGCGGTGGTGGTGCTGCTCATCTACCACCTGGTTTTCCGTCGCAGCCGCGTCTAGCGCGCGGCCCGGCCGCCTAGACAAAAGGCCCCCCGGCAGCGATGCCGGGGGGCCTTTTTCGTTCCCCGCGGGGT
>SDZP01000177.1 GCA_004144935.1 Caulobacteraceae bacterium
TAGTGCGCCTTGGCGAAGGATTTCTCGGGGTCGACCTCAAGCGCCGAGCCGTCCTCGCGCACGGCCTCGCCGCCGAACATCGGCGAGACGCCTTCGTAGTCGAGCTCGACCGTGCAGGGGAGGCGGGGATTGTCGCGGAAGGCGGCCTTGGGGTTGGCCATCTCGCCGGGCCGGGCCAGCAGCAGAAGCTCGCCGCTGTAGCGCACCTTCAAATGCTTGAAGGGCTCGACGACCTCGATCGAGAGGCCCGCGGCCTCCATGCGGTCGTTGCCGGTGATGGCCGGACGACCGAAGATGAAGCCGACGCGGCCGTCCGGCAGGTAGAGGCAGACGCTGACCTCGGCGTAGCCTTCGTTGGGCCGGTTGCCGATGCGGAACCAGCCGCCCGCCATCCGCACCGGGTCGAAGACGTTGAAATACATGCTTTCATTGTAGTTCCTGGCCGAACCCGGCGCGTGCGGATGCTCGTCGGCCGGCTCCAGCCGAACCTTGTAGCCGGTGGCGGTCTTGCTCATGGCGTGTCCTCAGGAGAAACGGCGTGGTCCCCGGGAGAGAGGAGACCACGCCGGGCCAGTCAGTTGAAGCTGTACTGAAGTTGCAGGCCGAAAGTGCGCGGCGGCGTCAGGCCGTAGGTGATGCCGTAGGTGTCGATGGCCGCCGGCGGCGAGGCCAGGCGAACGCCGGTGGCGCTGTCGTAGCCCTGCTCGTCGAAGGCGTTCTTGACGAAGGCGATGACACGGTAGCGGCTGCCGGCCCCGCTCCAGACCGCCCGCAGGTCGACCTGGTCGTAGGCCGGGACCTTGGTGTATTCGCGGTTGAAGACGCCGGAATAGCTGTCGTCGCGCCAGATGTAGCTGCCCGACAGGGTCAGGGTTCCGGCCTTGAAGTCGACGTCGTAGCTGGCGTTGAGCGCCACCTTGTGAGCCGGCGTCTGGGGCAGGTCCTGGCCTTTCAGGCTTTGGGGCTGCTGGCCGCCGACCAGCGGTCCCTGAGCCTGGGAGCCGGGCTGGGCGGCGAGCGGATCGACGCCGTCAACGAAGCAGCAGGCTTCCTTGATCTCCGACTGGGCGTAGGCGTAGCTCAGCGACAGCCGCAGGGCGTCGATCGGCCGCCAGACCCCCTCGACCTCTAGGCCGTAGGAGGTCGCCTCGTCGATGTTGAAGAACTGGGTCAGGTTGATGCCGGCGGAGGTGGTGACGGTCAGCGGCACCTGCAGGCCTTCGTAATTGTAGCTGTAGGCGGCGACATTGAGCAGCAGGGTGCGGCCGAAGTTGCGCTTGTAGCCGAGCTCGAAGGCGTCGACCGATTCCTCGTCCGTCTGCGGCAGGGGCGTGATGCCGCCGGCGTTGAAGCCGCCGGCCTTGTAGCCGCGGCTGTACTTGGCGAAGGCCAGGGTGTCCTCGTTCGGCGTCCATTCGAGGCCGAGGGCGCCCGTCACCGCGTCCCAGCTGCCCGACAGGCTGCGGCGGGCGATGCCCGTCGCGGGATCGATGGTCACCGGCGAGGAGACGCCCGGCGCCGGGGCGGTCGAGATCGAGGCGGCGGTCACGTCCAGGGCCGGGGTCGAGGTGCCGTACTGGTCGGGCGTGAAGCCGCCGCAGCCGTAGCAGACCACGCGCAGGGCCTCGAATCCCTCCTTCTTGTCCTCGGTGTAGCGCAGGCCGGCGGTCAGCTTGAACTGGTCGGTAAACTGCCAGTCGAGCTGGCCGAAGATGGCGGCCGAACGGGTCTTGAGGCTGGAGGCGGCATAGACGAAGTCGCCGTCCGGATTGGCCGGACCGTTGGCCGGGGCGCGGATCTGCACCAGGTTCGGGGTATTGAACCGCGAGGCCTGGTCCAACTCCTCGGCATAGTAGTAGAGGCCGGCGATCCAGCGCACCGGGCCCTCGCCGTTGGAACTGAAGTTCAGCTCGCTGCTGCCGTAGGACTTGTCTTCGGAATAGATGAAGGCCTGCGACGGGGCGATGGTCACCGGGCCGCAGCCGGGGATGAAGGCGGCGCAGATCGAGAAGCCCGGATCCAGCGGGACGGTGTAGGACTCCACGCTGGTGTTATCGAGGTCGCTGACGCTCAGGTAGTCGTAGGTCCGGTAGCCGCCGATGTAGCGGATATCGACGCCGGGCAGGCTCCAGGTGACATCGGTCGCCAGGCCGATCACGTCGCTCAGCTTCTGGCGGATCGGGGTGTCGGTGTTGAACCGGCCGGGGCCGTTCAGGCTGGGGTTGGTGGCCGGGCCGTCGGCGATGACGCCCGCCGTGCCATAGCCGATGGCCGAACCCGGGGTGATCTGGGCGGTCGGGTAGAGGGCGTAGTCGTAGGCGCCGGTGTAGATGGTGGTGCGGTTCTGGGTGTCGGCGCTGCTGGTCGACAGCTTGGCCCAGGCCTCGATGGTCTCGCCGAGGTCGGCCTCGAGCTGCAGTTCGGCGTAGGTCCGCTCACCCGCGCCGCCTTCGCTGGGGCCCCCGGCGGCGTTGTCGTAATAGCCGTCTTCCTGGTTGTAGTGGCCGGCGGCCAGGCGGGCGCGGAAGCCCTCGGTGATGCTGCCCGACACCGCGCCTTCGAGATCGAACCGGCCGTAGTTGCCGAAGGTGGCGCGAATATCGCCGGACAGTTCGTCGGTCGGACGCTTGGAAATGGCGTTGATGGCCCCGCCGATCGAATTGCGGCCATAGAGGGTGCCCTGCGGCCCGCGCAGGACCTCGATCCGCTCGATGAAGAAGTCGCTGGCCGAGACCGAGCTGGTCTGGGAGTCGTAGACGCCGTCGGTGTAGGTGGCGACGCCGGGGTCGCTGCCGTTGGTGTTGGTCTGGCGGCCGATGCCGCGCACGAACACCCGGTCGTCCGAGCTGGAATAGCTGAGGCCCGGAGTAAAGTTGCTGACGTCCTGCAGGGTGGTGATGCCGAGCAGCTGGCGGGCCTCGGCGGTGTAGGCCGAGACGGCGACCGGCGTGTCCTGCAGGCTGGCCTCGCGCTTCTCGGCCGTGATGATCACCTCGTCGACGGTGGACGGCTCGTCCGCCGCCTGGACGGCGCCGGCCAGGGTCATCAGGCCGGCGGACAGCATCAGGATGGTTTTCGCGCGCATTCCCAGTTCCTCCCCTGCCGGTCGTTGGCGCCGGCGTCATTGTCTTGGCGGCACATGCCGCGCGCCGACCTTTGGCCTGACGCGAGGGTAAACATATGCATGATGATAATTCTATGTCACTAGAAAAGTCTTCGTGAAGCGGGTCACGTTTCGGCGACGGCGCTTGCGCGACGTCTGTGGCGCGAGTCGAACTCCACCGACAGCCCGCCATCGACGACGATCGACTGGCCGGTGACGAACCGGCTCTCGTCGGACGCCAGCCAGAGGATGGCGTCGGCGATGTCGGCCGGCTGGCCGGCGCGCGGCAGGGGCTGGGCCCCATTCATGGCGGCGGTCACCGCCGCCGCGTCCATCGGACGGTCGAGCAGCGGCGTCTCGTAGATGATGGGGGTCACCACGCCGCCAGGACAGACCGCGTTGACGCGGATGAAGTCGGCCGCGCCCTCCATCGCCGCCACACGGGTCAACTGCAGCACGCCGGCCTTGGACGCCCCGTAGGCGCCCTGCCCCGGCATGCCCATCAGCGCCGAGATCGAAGAGGTGTTGACGATCGAACCGCCGCCCCGTGCGCGCAGCAGGGGGAAGGCCAGCTTGATGCCGAGCCAGGGCCCGCGCAGATTGACCGCCAGGGTCCGGTCGAACAGGGCTTCCGAGCAGGCCTCGATGTGCTGGTCAACAACGCCGGCGTCGGCCAGACGCTCGGCCAGGGCGCGCCCGACGGCCGGTTCGAGATCGCAGAAGACGACTCTGGCGCCCTCGGCCACGAACCGCTCCACGGTCGCCAGACCGATGCCTGAGGCGCCGCCCGTTACCACCGCCACCTTGCCCGCCAACCGCGCCATGTCCGTCTCCGCCAGCAAACAACACCAATCACTATTGATTATTCTATTCTGGTATAATTATCTCGGTCCGGCAAATCAGAATCCGGCAAGCGGCCGGTCGGCGGAAACGAAGGACCAGGCATGGCGGCGGACCAGAACCAGCGCGGGCCGGGATTCGGCGTCGCCACCGCCTATGGCGTCGGGGCGGTGTCGGCCGGGGTGCTGACCCAGGCGCTGACCGGCCTGGCGCTGCTGTTCTACAATCAGGTCGTGGGGCTCAACCCGGCGGTCGTCGGCTTGGCCCTGATGATCTCTCTGGTGTTCGACGCCTTCTGGGATCCGGCCATCGGCCTGTGGTCCGACCACATCCGCTCGCGGATGGGCCGCCGCCATCCCTTTATGTATGCCGCCATCCTTCCGGCCGGGCTGTTCTTCTGGCTGCTGTGGACGCCGCCCGCCGGTCTGTCCGACGCCGGGACCTTCGCCTGGCTGGTGGTCATGCTGCTGGCGGCCCGGTTCTTCAGCAGCCTCTATGAGGTGCCCAGCACGGCGCTGGCGCCCGAGATGGCCCCCGACTACCACGCCCGCACCGGCCTGCTTGGCCTGCGCTATTTCTGGGGCGTGGTCGGCGCCGTCGGCGTCAGCGTCCTGGCTTTCCAGGTCTTCCTGAGCGAGCGCAGCGGCGGACTGACCCGCCGCGAAGGCTATGCCGAGTTCGGCCTGGCCGGGGCGGCGATCATCGGCCTGACGCTGCTGATCTCCTGCATCGGCACCCACCGGGCCGCGGCCGCCTTCGCCCCGCCGCCGGCGCGGTCGATGCGCCGCTCGGCCCTGGTCGCTGAGGTGAAGGTGGCGTTCAGCAACCCCAACTTCCTGGCCATCATGTTCTTTTCCCTGTTCTTCGCCATCGCCGCCGGCCTGACCGCCAGCCTGACGACCTACTTCAACCTCTACCTCTGGGGCCTGTCGACCGACGCCCTGTCCCTGCTCGCCCTGCCCGGCCTGATCGCCTCCGTGACCGCCGTTGTTCTCTCCCCGATCGTCGCGCGGCGCTGGGGCAAGATGCCCTCGGCGGTGGTGCTGTTCGCCCTGTCCATCGTCACCTCCGTCCTGCCCATGGGTCTGCGGCTGCTGGGCCTGTTGCCCGGTAACGACTGGCCCTGGCTGCTGCCCCTGCTGTTCGCCGAGACGACGCTGGCGGCGACCTTCACCCTGATGGTGATGATCCTGTCGACCTCGATGCTGGCCGACGTGGTCGAGGACAACGCCGTCAAGACCGGTCACCGGTCCGAAGGCCTGTTCTTCTCGGTCAACGGCCTGCTGGCCAAGAGCGTCGCCGGTCTCGGCACGCTTGGGGCCGGGCTGATGCTGACGGCCGTCGACTTTCCCCGCCACGCGGCCCCCGGCATGGTCAGCCAGGAGATCGTCCACCGGCTGGCTTTCCTCTACATGCCGGTGGCGCTGGTCCTGGCCGTTCTCTCGCTTCTCTGCCTGTCACGCTTCCGGATCGATCAGACGGCCCACCAGCACAACCTCGACCGCCTGCGCAGCATGGCCGCCGCCGATGAAGCGGCCGGCGCACCGCACGTCGACGCCGTCTGACCGGACAGCCGGCGGTGCGGCCCCGCCTACTCGGCCGCCAGCAGCAACTCCGCCTCGTCCACTTCCTGCGTCACCACGCTGAATTCCGTCAGCCAGGTCGTGCCGAAGGTCGTGCTGATGGCGACATCGGCGGCGTCGCGGCCGCGGGCCATCAGGATGCGGCCGATGCGGCGCTGGTTGTGGCGGGCGTCGAAGGTATGCCAGGCGCCGCCGAGGTAGACCTCGAACCAGGCGTGGAAATCCATCGGCGTGGGCAGCGGCGGGACCCCGATGTCGCCGAGGTAGCCGGTGCAGTAGCGGGCCGGGATATTCATGCACCGGCAGAGAGTGACGGCGAGGTGGGCGTAGTCGCGGCACACCCCGGTCTCTTCGTCGTGCCCCTGACGGGCGGTGCGGGTGGGCCGGGCGCGCTTGTAGTCGTAGGCCAAGCGCCGGTGCGTCCAGTCGACGATGGCCTCGACCCGCTGCCAGCCGGGCTCCGTGCCGCCGAACAGCGACCAGGCCAGATCCGACATCTCGTCGGTCTCGCAGTAGCGGCTGGCGAGCAGGAACTGCAGGGCCTCGCCGGGCAAGTCCTCGATCGCCATCTGGCGCGCGTCCGGCGCGGCCGGTTCTGGCAGGCCTCTGTCCTCGATGAGGAATTGCGAGGAGAAGGTCACCGGCCCGGGCGGCGCCAGGACCCGCGACATCAGGTTGCCGAAGCTGTCGACAAAGGTCTCGACCGGGCAGTCGATACTGGGGGTGAAGACGTCGGGGGTGATCAGGTCGCCGCGACGGTCCGGATGGACGCTGAGCAGGAAGTTGATCGGCGTCGGGGCGACGCTGTCGAAGGTGATGCGGTAACCCGCGCGGATTTTCATGGGTAGGCTCGGGCTGATGGGTCTTGGCTGCCGCCGTTCCGGCCACAACCAGCAACCCGCGCTCTGGTTCCGCAGCTTCCGCGGCGCCGCCGCCCGCGACCCGTTTTGCCGCCGGTATGGGCGCCCGGCGCGCGGGCCTGCCCGGTTTCAGGCGCTGGCGGGCTGGGCCGCCCGGCCGCTGGCGCGCGGGACCTTCTCGTCCATGGGGACGACATCGACGCCGACCTTGATGGTCTGTTCGCCCGAGCCCAGCACGACGCCGCCGATCGGGGCGACGTCGGAATAGTCACGGCCCTTGGCGAGGACGATATGCTCCTCGGCCACCACCAGGGCGTTGGTCGGGTCGAAGCCGATCCAGCCGACCTGCGGCCCGCACCACAGGTCGGTCCAGGCGTGGGTGGCGTCGGCGCCTTCCAGGCGCGGTCGGCCCGGCGCGGGATAGGTGCGCAGGTAGCCGCTGACATATGCGGCCGGCAGGCCCAGCCCGCGAAGGCCGGCGATCATGACCTGGGCGAAGTCCTGGCAGACCCCGTGCCGGGCCTCGAAGGCCTCGATGGCCAGGGTCCGCACATCAGTCGAACCGGAATCGTACTTGAAGTCCGCCTTAATGCGGCTGGCCAGGTCGAAGGCCGCCTCGATCACCGGACGGCCCGGCGTGAAGCTGACGGCCGCATAGGCGGTCATCGACGGGTGGGTGGCCGTCATCGCCGTAGGAT
>SDZP01000178.1 GCA_004144935.1 Caulobacteraceae bacterium
CGTCGGAGCGGCCGGCGGCGATCGGCGCCACCCAGCCGCCCTGGCTTGGCCCCTGGAAGCCGGTGCGGCCGGCCCGGGGCCCGGCCAGGCGGCGGGCCTCGGCCAGGGCGGCGACCGCATCGTCGGCCAGGAGCTGGAAGTCCTGGGTGTACTTGCCTTCAGAATCCCCGGTGCCGCGCTTGTCATAGACGAAGGCTCCGACCCCGACGGCGGGCAGCAGGCGTTGCAGGGCGTCGAACTGGCGCGCCGAGTCGGTCTCCGAGCCCTGCAGCAGGACGACGATCGGGACGCGCCCTTTGCCCGGCGGCAGGATCAGACGGCCCACGAGCCTGGTCTCGTGTGAAACAAAGCTCGTCTCCTGCGTCAGCAGCGGAATGCGGCGTCCGGACTGTTCGCCGATCGTCACGGCGCCTGACGGGCAGGGGCCGAACGAGACCGGCCTTGGGTCGGGACGGTCCGTCCAGCCCTTGGTGTGCAGCCAGCCGCCCGGCGACGGCGTCAGCCGACCCGTCTCGCCGTCGAAACTCCGCCAGCGCAGACTGTCGTCCCGGGAGGGGCCGACATCGATGACCTCGCCATCGGCCAGGCGATAGCTCCCCACCGGACAGGTCGCCGGCGCCGCGGCCGCCGCGGGGAGGGCGGCGAACAGGAGCAGGCAGGCCGCAAGCCCGGCGAGCGTCCCCGGACCTGAGGCGAGGCTCTTCAACGTCGGGAAGCGCGGGGCCTGGATCATCGTCTCACTCACGGGTCTGTTCGATCTGCCGTTAGCAGCCTCGCCGCCGCTGCGATTGGACGCATGAAAGGCGCCGGCCTCGTCGCCGGGGCGCCAGGCTGGTATGGACCCGTCAAGATGGACCAGTTCCTGCGCAGCTTCAGCGGCGTCCGCATCCGCCGGGTGGTCGACCACAGCCTCGCCCAGGTGGCCGAGCATGCCCACGACTGGCCGGTTCTTTCCCTCTTCGTGCTCGGCGGCTACAGCAACACCACGGAACTGGGCGAGGCGCGCATCGACGGGCCCTCGGCCGTGCTCTACCGGGCCGGCGCGCCCCACAGCAACAGGATCGGCCCCGCCGGCTTCGAGCAGATCGAGATCGAGTTCGACCCCGACTGGCTGGGCCGGCCGCTGCTGCCGGATGCGCCGGTCTCGCGGTGGCTTGGCGGGCCGGCCGGCGAAGAGGCGCAGGGCCCGCTGGCTGCCGGCCTCCAGGCCTTCGACAGCGTTGCCTTGCGCGACCGTCTGCGGGGTTTCATTCGGCGGGCGAGCCAACAGCCGGTTACGAGCCGCGCCGCCTGGACCTGCCGGGTCGAGCAGCGGCTGAGAGACCGGCCGGCGCTCAGGGTCCGCGACCTCGCCGCCGAAGCCGGGCTGCACCCGGCCTGGCTGGGGTCGGCCTATCGCCGGGCGACCGGTGAATCGCCATCACGGGCGGCCGCGCGCTTCCGGGTCGAGGCGGCGGCGCGACTGCTGCGGGAGACCGACCAGCCCCCGGCCCAGATCGCCGCCGAGGCGGGCTTTTGCGACCAGAGCCACATGATCCGCACCTTTCACCGGCTGCTGGGTCGCCGACCCTCCGCCGTCCGGTCCGATGCCGCCGAAATGCGGCAGAGCCTCTGACCCGCGGGTCGATTGGCGAGAATATTGCAGCGCAGCGTAAGGACGGCCTTTACTGCGCTGCACAATATGCCTAAAAACACAGCGTTGGGGATGATGAAGAAATGAGCAATCTGCTCAATGTGGGGGATAGGGTCGTGGCCAGCCGGGTTTGGCTGGCGCCGATGACCGGAGTCTCGGACCTGCCGTTCCGCCGCGCCGCCGCCCGCCTGGGCGCGGCCTATGTCGCGACGGAGATGGTCGCCTGCGCCGAACTCGCCCGCGGCAGGCCCGATGTCGTGCGCCGCGCCGCCGTCGGCGAGGGCCTGCCCCTGATGGTCGTCCAGCTGGTCGGCCGCGACCCGGCGATGATGGCGGCCGGCGCCAGAATGGCCGCCGCCGCCGGGGCCGAGATCATCGACCTGAACTTCGGTTGCCCCGCCAAGGAAGTCACCGGCGTGCAGTCCGGCTCGGCCCTGATGCGCGATCTGGAACTGGCGACCAGTCTGGTGGCCGCCGCTGTCGACGCCGTCGATCTGCCCGTGACCGTCAAGATGCGCCTGGGCTGGGACGACGCCAGCCGCAACGCGCCCGAGTTCGCCGCCCGCGCCCAGGCCGTTGGGGCCAAGGCGATCACCGTCCACGGCCGCACCCGCAGCCAGTTCTACAAGGGCGAGGCCGACTGGGCCGCCATCGCAGAGGTGAAGCGCGAGATCACCGTGCCCCTGATCGTCAACGGCGACATCGTCGATCTGGCCACCGCCCGCGCCGCGCTGCAGGCCAGCGGCGCCGACGGGGTGATGATCGGACGCGGCGCCTACGGCCGCCCGTGGATCGCCGCCCAGCTCGACGCCGGCCTGATGGGCCGCCAGCTGGCCGACCCCGACATGGAGACCCGCCTGGCCATCGCCCTCGATCACTTCCGGGACGCGCTGGCCTTCTACGGCGAGCGGCTGGGCCTGAGGATGTTCCGCAAGCACCTGGCCTCCTACATCGAGGCCGCGCCGGTTCCCATCGGCCCGGAGGTGCGCCGCGCCGCCCGCGCCGAACTCTGCCGCCTGGAGACCCCCGCCGAGGTCGAGGCGGCCCTGACCCGCCTGTGGATGACCGAACGGAGGATGGCCGCATGACCACCAGCGGCAAACCCATTCAGAGCGCCCGCGCCGCCGAGGCCCTGCGCGCCGCCGCCTTCGAGCTGAGCCCCGACCCCGCCCTGGTCATCGACGCCGCCGGCGGCCTGGCCTCGGTCAACGAGGCGGCCGAGGGCCTGTTCGGCCAGGGTCTGGCGCTGCTGGCGCGCGGCCACTTCCGGGCCGTCCTGCCCGAGGATTCGCCGCTGACCCGCCTGCTCGACCGGGCCCTGGAAGAGGGCGCCCGGGTGCGCGAGCACGGCGTCCAGATCGGCCTGTTCGGCCAGCCGCCCTTCCTCGCAGACGGCGCGGCGACGCCGTTGGGCGACGGCTCGGTGCTGCTGACCCTGCATATCCGCGGCGGGGCGATGAGCTTCGAGCGCGCCGCCGATCCGTCCGGCCTGCGCTCGGTGGTGGGGCTCGGCCAGATGCTGGCCCATGAGATCAAGAACCCGCTGGCCGGCATCCGCGGCGCCGCCCAGCTGCTGAAGACCGGCGCCTCCACCGAGGACGCGCCGCTGGCCCAGCTGATCGTCGACGAGACCGAGCGCATCCGCCGCCTCGTCGACCGCATGGAGGCCTTCAGCGACGACGCCCTGCCGACGCCGACCGCCGTCAACATCCACGAGGTGCTGGACCGCGTCCGCGCCCTGGTCGCCAACGGGGTCGCCGATGGCCTGACCATCAAGGAGAACTTCGACCCCTCGCTGCCGCCGGTCAGCGGCGACGAGGATCACCTGATCCAGATCTTCCTCAACCTCGTGAAGAACGCCGCCGAGGCCGCCCACGGCCGCCGCGACGGCCGGGGCGAACTGACCATCTCCACCGCCTGGCGCCCCGGCGTGAAAGTGCGCGGGGCCGATGGCCGTATCCAGAAGGCCGCGCCGATCGAGATCCGCGTCCAAGACAACGGCCTGGGCATCGCCTCCTCAGTCCGCGACCACCTGTTCCAGCCCTTCGTCACCTCCAAGGCCAGCGGCGCCGGCCTCGGCCTGCCCCTGGTCGCCAAGCTGGTCAGCGGCCACGGCGGCCTGATCGATTTCGAGTCGGAGCCCGGTCGCACCGTGTTCCGCGTCCTGCTTCCCGTTGCTTCGGAGACTCCATGAATCCCGCCAACAAGAAGATCCTGATCGCCGACGACGACAGTTCCGTGCGTCTGGTGCTCAGCCAGGCCTTTACGCGCCTCGGCTATCAGGTGCGGGCCACCGGCAACGTCACCACCCTGATGAAGTGGATCCAGGACGGGGAGGGGGACCTGGTCGTCACCGACGTGGTGATGCCCGACGAGAACATCTTCAATGTCCTGCCGCGCATCAAGAAGGACCGGCCCAAACTGCCGGTCATCGTGATGAGCGCCCAGAACACGCTGCTGACGGCGGTCAACGCCTCGGAGGGCGGGGCCTTCGAATACGTCTCCAAGCCCTTCGACCTCGATGAGGTCACCGCCGCCGCCCGCCGCGCCCTGTCGCGCCCGGCCGATAGCGAGGCCAGCAAGGCCCAGGCCCGGGCCATGAAGGACGAGCGCCTGCCGCTGATCGGCCGCTCGGCCCCGATGCAGGACGTCTACCGCACCATCGCCCGCCTGGTCGGCGCCGACCTGACGGTGCTGATCACCGGCGAGAGCGGCTCCGGCAAGGAGCTGGTCGCCCGCGCCCTGCACGATCTCGGCCGCCGCCGCGACGGCAAGTTCGTGGTCATCAACCTCGCCGCCGTGCCGCGCGAGCGGGTCGAGACCGAACTGTTCGGCCGCGGCGACGGCGATCTGGGCAAGCTGGTCGAGGCCGACGGCGGCACCCTGTTCCTCGACGAAATCGGCGACATGCCGCTCGACGCCCAGAGCCGCCTGCTGCGCGTCATCGACGGCGCCGAGCCGGCCCTCAATCCGAAGACCAATCGCCGGCCGAACGTGCGGCTGATCGCGGCCACCAACCGCGACCTGCGCGGCCTGATCCGCCAGGGCCTGTTCCGCGAGGACCTGTTCTTCCGCCTCAACGTCGCGCCCTTGCGCCTGCCGCCGCTGCGCGACCGCACCGAGGACATCCCGGACCTGGCCCGCAGCTTCCTCCTGCGCGCCGCCCGTGAAGGCCTGCCGTCGAAGACCATCGACCAGGCGGCCCTGGAGCGCCTGAAGACCCACGCCTGGCCCGGCAACGTGCGCGAGCTGGAAAACCTGATCCGCCGCATCTGCGCCCTCTATACCGAGGAGCTGATCAGCGCCCGCATCGTCGAGCGCGAACTGCAGGAACAGGCTCCGGCCGTAGTCGGCGAGGACGGACCCGTCACGCTGTCGACCCTGATCGAACGCCACCTGGCCAGCCACTTCGCAGACCAGCCCGACGGCGTGCCGCCGCCCGGCCTCTACGACCGCATCCTCGAGGAAGTCGAGCGTCCGCTGATCCGCCTGACCCTGGCGGCGACGCGCGGCAACCAGGTGCGGGCCGCCGACATTCTCGGCCTCAACCGCAACACCCTGCGCAAGAAGATCGTCGACCTGGGCGTCGAGCTGACCCGCGGCAAACGCTGAGAGCCACCCGGCGCGGATTGCCCCATTTTCGGGGTAAACGCAGTTGACGTATTCGCGCCACATGGGTGTTGAATTTTGGGCACATATAACCCTAGGGTGGGGGTTATGAGTGAGAGCGCGTCCGCTGTCGACGAGCCCCACGGCGGGCCAGCCTGGCTCGCCGTCTGGAGGCGCATCCTCGGATCGCGCTATCTGCTCGGCGGCGCCTTCGCGGTCGCCACCGTCCTGACCGCCGTCGGCGCCTACCTCGCCACCTCGCCACCCGGCGGGGAACTGGTGGGGCCGGCCAGCCAGACCGTGCTCATCGTGCTCGGCGTCAACCTGGTGCTGATCCTCGGCATCGCCGTGCTGATCGGCCGCCGCGTGGCCCAGGTGGTCGACGAGGGCCGGGGCGACGCCGGGGCCCGGCTGCATCGCCGCTTCCTGATCCTGTTCGCCGTCGCCGCCGTCGCCCCTGCTATGGTCGTGGCCGGCTTTTCAGGGGCCCTGGTGACCCAGGGAGTCGAGGCCTGGTTCAGCCAGCGGGTGCGATCGGTGGTGGAGAATTCCGGCGCCGTGGCCCGCTCCTACGTCGACGAACAGAGCAACGACATCCGCAACAACATGATGCTGATGTCGGGCGACCTGAACGAGGCCGCCCCCTTCATCCGCAGCAAGCCGATGGCTTTCGGCCACTTCATGGCCACCCAGGCCTCCTACCGCGGCTTCCCCGGCGCCTACCTGCTCGACCGCGAGGGCCGCGTCCTGGCCCGGGCCGAGACCGAGGACCCGCCGCCCTTCCTGGCCCCGCCGAAGGCCAGCTTCCAGGCCGCCGACGAGGGCGACATCTCCCTGCGGCCGTTCGAGTCCGCCGACCTGTTCCGGGCCCTCTACCGGCTGAAAGGCTACGACGACGCCTATCTCTACGTCGTCCGCCCGGTCGACCGCGGCATCCTCGCCCACCTGCGAGAGACGGAATCCTCGCTGATCGCCTACCGCGACGCCGCCGAGCGCCGGGGCATGGTGCAGGCGGCCTTCGCCCTGTCCTTCCTGGAGACCGCGCTGCTGGTGCTGATCGCCGCCATCTGGCTGGCCATCACCGTCGCCAATTCCATCGCCGTGCCGATCGGCCGGGTGGTGCGGGCGGCCGGGCAGGTGGCCAGCGGCCATCTGGACGCCCGCGTCGAGCTTGGCGACGAACCCGAGGACATCGCAGTCCTCTCCAAGGCTTTCAACAGCATGGCCGGTGATCTTCAGGCCCAGCAGGCGGCGCTGACCGCCGCCAGCCTCGACGCCGAATCCCGGAGGATGTTCATCGAGACCGTGCTGCTCGGCGTCAGCGCCGGGGTCATCGGCGTCGACGCCAGCGGCGCCATCTCCGCCGCCAACCGCCAGGCGGCCCGCCTGCTGGATGTCGACGGCGCCGCCGTCCAGGGCCGCCAGCTGTCCGACATCGCCCCGGAACTGGGCCAGGTCTGGGCCGCCGCCCTGGAGACCCGCATCGAGGCCGAGACCGAGGTCGACATCGTCCGCCACGGCGAGACCCTGCGCCTGCGGGTCCGGGCCGGGGTGGCCGGCGACGACGGCGTGGTGCTGACCTTCGACGACATCACCCGGCTGATCACCGCCCAGCGCAACGCCGCCTGGCGCGATGTGGCCCGCCGCATCGCTCATGAGATCAAGAACCCCCTGACCCCGATCCAGCTCTCGGCCGAACGGCTCAAGCGCAAATATCGGAACAAGGTCGATGACGTCGAAATCTTCGACCGCTGCACCGACACCATCATCCGCCAGGTCGGCGACATCGGACGGATGGTGGATGAGTTCTCCTCCTTCGCGCGGATGCCGGCCCCGCGCT
>SDZP01000179.1 GCA_004144935.1 Caulobacteraceae bacterium
GGCACCACCTGGGCGCGGGGGATCAGGGTCTCGACCTTGGCGCCGCCGCGCAGTTTCTCCAGCAGGTCGCGGATCTGTCCGTAGGTCAGGAAGCGGACAATGTGCGGCCGCGCCACGTCCAGGGTCAGCGGCTGCTCGGGCCGGCGCTCCTCGACCTTGACCACCGCCCAGCCGCCCTCGACCGCGAACGGCCCGACCAGGGTTCCAGGCTGGGCCTCCTTGAGCGCCGCCTGGTAGGCGGGCGGCATGACGTCGAGCGGGAAGAAGCCGCCGAAATCGCCGCCGTTGAAGCGGGTGGCGCTGTCGGTCGAGCGCTCCATGGCCAGGCCCTCGAAGGGCCGGCCGGCGGCGAGCAGCCGCTTGATGTCGGCGGCGGCCTCGGGGCTGCCGACGACGATCTGGCGGGCCTTGTACTGCTCGGAGTTGGTCGCGAGCGTCTGCTGCTCGCGGTACATCTTCTGGATATTCTCTTCGGTGACGCCCTTTTCGACGTAGCTCTCGACAACCATGTCGGCCAGCACGCGCTTGCGCACCGCCTCCAGCCGCCGCAGGGCCACCGGATCGTCATCGAGGCCGCGCTTGACCGCCTCGGCGCTGAGCAGTTCGCGGTCGACGACCTCGTCGAGCATCTGGCGGAATATCTCCGACTGGATGTCGAGCGGTTCGCCCTCCCCGATCAGCCCCTGGGCGATGGCCTCGCGCTTGACGTCGGAGGCCCAGACGGTCTGGCCGTCGACCTTGGCCACCGCCACATCGCCGGTCTCCGGCGGCTTGTCGTTGCTGACCTTCGGGCCACAGGCGGCCAGCGCCAGCAGGGCGACGGCGAACAGCGGGGCGAGACGTCTGACCATGAAGACTCCGTCGATCCTGACCGGTTCGATTAAGGCCTTTCGGGGCGAAAGGGCAAACTTTTGCGGCGGGCCCGGGCCGCGGGACCGCATTCATCCTCAATCTGATCTTTACCCGCGCCATGCGACGGATGGATCACTGTTCGCCTGTGTGGAGCCGCCGCGTCCGTGTTCAACGCCGATCCGAAGATCCTTTCTCGCATGGCGCCCCATCTGCAGCGCGTGCTGGTGGTCGATTCGCAGCCGGCGGCGGTGAAGTTGCTGCAGGAGCTGCTGCGCAGCCTGGTGACCTGCCAGGTCTGGTCGGCGAGCACCGATTCCAAGGCCATCGCGGCGGCCCGCGCCATCGATCCGCAGATCATCTTCATCGAACACAGCGGCCCGGAGATCGACGGCGCCAAGCTGGCCCGCGCCCTGCGCCGCAGCGACCTGTCCTGCCGCAAGGTTCCGATCGTCATGGTTACCGCCGAGGCCACCGCCCAGGCCATCCTGGGGGCGCGCGACGCCGGGGTGCATGAGTTCCTGCGCAAGCCCTACACCATCAAGGACCTGCTGCGCCGGCTGGAAGCGGTGGCGTTGAAGCCCCGCGACTGGGTGGAGGCGGTCCACTACGTCGGCCCCGACCGCCGCCGGTTCAACAGCGGCGACTATTCGGGCCCGCGCAAGCGCCGTTCCGACTCGCGCAAGACGCCGGACCAGGACCGCATCCTGCAGGCGCTGAAGATCACCCGGGCGGCCATGGCGGCGGTCGACACCGACTGGATGCAGGCGCGGCGGGCGCTGCTGGCCCAGGCGGCGGACCTGCAGAAGGCGGCGGTGTCGGTCGGCGACCTGAAGCTGATGGACGCGGCGGTGACGCTGAACAAGGCCATCGGCGAGACGCTGGACCGGGCCAGGCTGGAACCGGCCGTGGCCGCGATCACGGCGTTCCTGCCGAAGGACGAGGCGAAGGCGGCTTAAGGCATACAAGGTCCTTCTCCCGCCTGTCGGGAGAAGGCGGCCCCCGAAGCGGGTCGGATAAGGGCGGCGCCGGCCCCGGCCATTCAGACAAGACAAAGGGCAGTCACCGACCAGCGGTGCTGCCCTCATCCGTCGGCGACGCCGACACCGTCTCCCGACAAGCGGGAGACGGGACTTCGCAAACCTATGCGTTCACCAGGTTGCGGTCGCGCGCGGCGGCCTGCATGGCTTTCTGCAGCTTTTCGAAGGCCCGCACCTCGATCTGGCGGACCCGCTCGCGGCTGACGCCATATTGCGAGGCGAGGTCTTCCAGGGTGGTCGGGTCGTCGCGCAGGCGGCGCTCGGTCATGATGTGGCGTTCGCGGTCGCTGAGCTCGGCCATGGCCTCCTCGAGCAGGCCCATGCGCAGGGACTTCTCCTCGCTCTCGGCCAGTTCGGTCTCTTGCGACACCTGGTTGTCGTCCGACAGCCAGTCCTGCCATTCGGCGTCGCCATCGACCCGCATCGGGGCGTTCAGCGAGGCGTCGGGGCCGGACAGGCGGCGGTTCATCGACACCACTTCCGACTCATGGACGCCCAGCTTGGTGGCGATGGTCGTCACATGCTCGGGCAGCAGGTCGCCGTCCTCGAAGGCGCTGATCTGGCTCTTGGCCTTGCGCAGGTTGAAGAACAGCTTCTTCTGCGCCGCGGTGGTCCCCATCTTCACGAGCGACCAGCTGCGCAGGATGTATTCCTGGATCGAGGCGCGGATCCACCACATGGCGTAGGTGGCCAGGCGGAAACCCTTGTCGGGCTCGAACTTCTTGACCGCCTGCATCAGGCCGACGTTGCCCTCGGAGATCACTTCGCCGATGGGGAGGCCGTAGCCGCGATAGCCCATGGCGATCTTGGCGACGAGGCGCAGGTGGCTGGTCACCATGCGGTGCGCGGCCTCGGGATCCTCATGCTCCTTCCAGCGCTTGGCGAGCATGAACTCCTCGTCCCGCGCCAGCATCGGAAACTTGCGGATCTCACTGAGGTAACGCGACAGGCCGCCATCGGGCGACATAACGGACAGTGAAGCAGCCATTCTCTTTTCTTTCCCCGTATCGGCAGGCGATAGCGGGTCCACCCGCAGTCGGCATGGACCCCACGCCCCCGTTCCAATGGATCACATAAGAACCCGTTGCGGCCTTTCAAAGACCATGACGCGTTTGTAATCCGAGGCTGTTTGTAATCCTGAGCGCGGGAGTCAGGTATCGAAAAGGATTGAGTGGGTTTTCAGAAAAGATGGGCTCCCACGTCTCCGACTGTCCTCGCGAATGCGGGGATCCATGCGAGGGTGGCCGTACTCTGGGCGTTGGCCGTCGGCGGCTGGATGCCCGCATTCGCGAGCATGGTCGGGGGTTGGGGGTCAGAGCCCCGCCAGGCCCGCCTCCAGGGCCGCCATGTCGGCAGGCAGCGGGGTCTCGAAGCGCAGGCGCTCGCCGGTCACCGGGTGGATGAAGCCGAGCACCGCCGCGTGCAGGGCCTGGCGGGTCAGGCCGGCCGCCTCGACGACCGCGCGCACCGCATGCACGGGCGCCGACGAGCCGTAGACGGGATCGCCCAGGCAGGGCGAGCCCTTGCTGGCCAGGTGGACGCGGATCTGGTGGGTGCGGCCCGTCTCGAGCGTGCAGCGCACCCTGGCCGCCAGCGGTCTGGCGCCGCCGAAGGTCTGTTCGACCGCGTAGTGGGTGATCGCCTCGCGGCCGCCGGTCTTCAGCACGGCCATCTTCTTGCGGTCGCTGGGGCTGCGGCCGATCCGGGTCTGGATCGTGCCGCTGGCTGGGGCCGGGGCGCCGCGGGCGAAGGCGATGTAGGCCCGGTCGATGTCGTGGGCGGCAAACAGGGCCGAGAGGCCGGCGTGGGCGGCGTCGGACTTGGCCGCCACCATCACCCCGCTGGTGTCCTTGTCGAGCCGGTGGACGATGCCCGGCCGCAGGACCCCGCCGATGCCGGACAGGCTGTCCCCGCAATGATGCAGCAGGGCGTTGACCAGGGTGCCGCTCTCGGTTCCGGGGCCGGGGTGGGCGGCCATGCCGGCCGGCTTGTCGATGACGATCAGATGGGCGTCCTCGTAGAGCACGCTCAAGGGTATGGCCTCGGGCCCGGGCTCGGCGGCGACCGGGGCCGGGATGGTGATCTCGTAGGTCCCGGCCTGGGCCTTGGCCGAGGCGTCGCTGATCACCTTGCCGTCCCGCCGCACCAGGCCCGCCGCCATCAGCGCCTGGATGCGGCCGCGCGACAGCTCGCCGGCAAGGTCGGCCAGCACCTTGTCCAGCCGCCCGCCGGCCTCGGCGACCTCGATGCGGCGCAGGTCCGCCGCGTCGGAGACGATCTCCTCCTCGTCGTCGCCAGCTGTGATCGGCGTCTCGCGCATGGGCCGGACATGGACGCCCGACGCCGGGATGGCAACAAGGCCGTCTCCGCCGCCGGAGCCCCGGCGCCCGCAACCCCTTTAAATTCCCCGATTTCGTACAATCGTCGTGACAGCGTCACGCAATCCCCCTAGCTCCACGTGATCACCGTTCATGTTCGAGGGGATACGAACCATGACACCGTCATACCGCCGCCTGCTGCTCGCCGCAGCGGGTCTTTCCGCCATTGCCATCTCCACCGCCGCGCAGGCGCAGGACACCGCCGGGCCCGATACCGGGGCGGTCGAGGAGATCGTCGTCACCGCCCAAAAGCGGGACCAACAGGCCATCGACGTGCCGGTCGCCCTGACCGCCTACAGCGGCGCGCGGCTGGACAAGCTGGGGGTCGAGGACTTCGCCGACCTGGCCCTGTTCACCCCCGGCTTCGAGGTCCAGGACCAGTCGCCCAACAACCCCGGCTTCGTGATGCGCGGCATCACCTCCGACTCCACCGACAGCTTCTCGGAAGCGCGGGTGTCGGTGTTCCAGGACGGCGTCTCGATCTCCAAGGCGCAGGGTTCCTACGTCGAGCTGTTCGACCTGGAGCGGGTGGAGGTGGCCAAGGGGCCGCAGTCGACCCTCTACGGGCGCGGCGCCCTGATCGGGGCGGTCAACGTCATCCAGGCCAAGGCCGACCCGTCCGGCTTCGACGCCGCCCTGAAGGTCACCGGCGGCGACTTCGGGCTGATGCAGCTCGACGGCATGGTCAACGGCGCCTACAGCGACGCCTTCGCCATCCGCCTGGCCGGCCGCTGGCGCCAGCGCGACGGCTATGTCGAGAACCTGGGCGACGGCGAGGACTTCCAGTCGGTCGACAGCGCCGCCTGGCGCCTGGCCATGGCCTATGAGCCGAACGAGGCCTTCCGCGCCGACCTGCTGGTCAACTGGCAGCAGGACCGGGCCGCCGGCACCGCCTTCAAGTCGCTGAACTACAACCAGACAGACCCGGTGACCGGCGCGGTGCTTGCCGGCACGGGCATCCGCGACGGCGCCGCCATCGGCGCCCCGGCCGGCTTCATCGGCGGCGACGACCTGGGGGTCGACCGCACGGTGCAGGGCGTCACCGGCCTGATCCGCTGGGACCTGAGCGACAGCTTCACCTTGAGCTCGATCACGGCGTACCGCGAATTCAAAAGCCGCGAGGTGTTCGACGCCGACGGCATCAGCCTGCCGCTGCTGACCGGCCTGAACGACGCGCGCGACAAGCAGTGGAGCCAGGAATTCCGGGTCAACTACGACAACGGCGGCCGTTTCAAGGGCTTCGCCGGGGTCAGCTGGTTCAAGAACGAGAGCGAGCAGCTGATCCCGCTGCAGTTCGACGAGCGGGTGGGCCTGGCCGACCTGACCGGCCAGCTGAACGCCGGGGCCGCCGGCTCCGGCCTGCCGGCCAGCACGCCGGCCCCGCAGGCCTTCTTCGGCAACACCGCCTTCACCGGCGCCCTGATCCAAGGCTTGGTCGCCCAGCTGTCGCAGAATCCTAATACCCCGGCCTTCGACCCGGCCATCGTGCTGACCCCCGTCCAGGCCCAGGCCATCGCCGCCAACCTGCGCGGCAATCACGTGGAGGCGGTGCAGACGACCAGCGACCTGCAGGCGGTGGACCTCTTCCTCGACGGGACCTTCGCGGTCACCGACAAACTCGAGATCTCGGCCGGCCTGCGCTACACCCGCGATGAGAAGGACACCGGCTTCCGCTCCTTCACCATCGGCGGTCGCAGCGTGCTCGGCGGCGCGGTCGGGGCGGCCCAGCTGGCCGGCCAGGCCAACCAGCTGATCGCCACCGGCACGCCGGCCAATGTCGCGACCGGCAACGCCCTGCTGGCCCAGGCCAACGCCATCCTCGGCGCCCTGCAGAGCCCGTTCGTGCAGGCCATCCCGGAAGCCCTGCTGCCCAACTTCGGCCTGACCTTCCAGCCGACCGCCAACAACGGCGACGCCGCCGTGGCCAGCCACACCGACGAGGCCTTCACCTGGCGCCTGGTCGGCCGTTATGCGGTCAGCGACGACGTCAACCTCTACGCCTCCTACGCCCGCGGCCGCCGGCCCGAGATCCTGGCCACCGGCGCCCCGACCACCCCGGGCGGCCCGGCCCGCTTCGACGCCATCGAGGCCGAGACGGTGGACAGCTACGAGGTCGGCGCCAAGGCGGCTCTGCTGGACGGCCGCCTGCGGCTGGACGGCTCGGTCTATTACTACGACTACCAGGACTTCCAGACGGTCATCCAGGACGGGGTGGTGTTCACCATCGCCAACGCCGGCAAGGCCAAGGCCTATGGCTTCGAGGGCCAGGTCGAGGCGCGGGTGGCCAGCGGGCTGAACCTCTACGCCACCTACGCCTACAGCCACGCCCGCTTCGACGGCGGGGCCTATGACGGCAACCACTTCCGCCTGTCGCCGGACCACACCCTGTCGCTGGCGGCCAGCTGGACGTTCGACGCGCTGGGCGGAACCTTCGACATCCGGCCCAGCTACAGCTGGCAGTCGGAAGTGTTCTTCGACGACAACAACGACCGCGCCGTGTTCCAGCAGCAGCCGGCCGCGTTCGTCGCCGACAACATCCAGGACGAGCGGCAGGACAGCTATGGCCTGGTCAACCTGCGGGCCAGCTACCAGCCGGCCGGGACCTCGGTGACGTTCGAACTGTTCGCCACCAACCTGACCGACGAGGACTACATCATCGACGCCGGCAACACCGGCGACAGCCTGGGCCTGCCGACCTTCATCCCGGGCGCCCCCCGGATGGTGGGCGGCAGCATCGGCTGGAAGTTCTAGGACCAGGTCCCTCCCCTTCGGGGGAGGGGGACCCACGTGCGGATACACACGTGGGGAT
>SDZP01000598.1 GCA_004144935.1 Caulobacteraceae bacterium
GGCCTGCTGGCCCTCAGCCAGAACCCGGCCGAATACGACAAGCTGCGGGCCGATCCCTCGCTGATCCCCTCGATGGTCTCGGAGATCATCCGCTGGCAGACGCCGCTGGCCCATATGCGGCGCACCTGCGTGGCCGACACCGAGGTCGGCGGAAAGCTGATCCGCAAGGGAGACAAGGTGGTCATGTGGTACGTCTCGGGCAACCGCGACGCCTCGGTGATCGACAATCCCGACGCCTTCATCATCGACCGCGAGCGGCCGCGGCATCACCTGAGCTTCGGCTTCGGCATCCACCGCTGCGTCGGCAACCGGCTGGCCGAGATGCAGCTGCGCATCGTCTGGGAGGAGGTGCTGAAGCGCTTCCCGCAGATCAACGTCGTCGGCGAGCCGACCCGCGTCTATTCCAGCTTCGTGAAGGGCTACGACACCCTTCCCGTGGTTATTCCCGCCCGCGCCTAGAGGAGGCTTCCATGGCTGACGGAAACTTCGACAAACAGGCCGCCGATCGCGCGGCGGCTCTGTCCACGCCGCTGGCTGAACTGAACCCCGGCCTGCCGGACCGGTTCGAGGACAACAGCTTCTGGCCGGTGTTCGAGCGCCTGCGCCGCGAGGACCCGGTGCACTACACCGCCGAGAGCGAATGGGGCCCCTACTGGTCGGTGACCCGGTTCGAGGACATCGTCGCGGTGGACACCAACCACCAGGCCTTCTCCAGCGACGCGCACCTGGGCGGCATCACCCTGGCCGACTTCAATCCCGACTTCATGCTGCCGATGTTCATCGCCATGGATCAGCCCAAGCACGACGTGCAGCGCAAGACCGTCAGCCCTTCGGTCAGCCCGCAGCGGCTGATGGAGCTGGAGCCGGTGATCCGCCAGCGGGCCGCCGCCCTGCTGGACGAGCTGCCGATCGGCGAGGAGTTCGACTGGGTCGACCGGATCAGCATCGAGCTGACCACCCAGATGCTGGCCACCCTGTTCGACTTTCCCTGGGAGGACCGCCGCAAGCTGACCCGCTGGTCGGACGTGGCCACCGCCATCCCGGGCAAGGGCGTCGTCGAGACGGAAGAAGAGGGCCAGATGGAGCTGCTCGGCTGCCTCGAATACTTCACCCGGCTGTGGAACGAGCGGATCAACGCCCCGCCGCAACCGGACCTGATCTCCATGCTCTGCCATGGGGAAAGCACCAGGAACATGGAGCCCATGGAGTACCTGGGCAACATCATCCTGCTGATCGTCGGCGGCAACGACACCACGCGCAACTCGATCACCGGCGGCCTGCTGGCCCTCAGCCAGAACCCGGCCGAATACGACAAGCTGCGGGCCGATCCCTCGCTCGCCGCACCTGCGTGGCCGACACCGAGGTCGGCGGCAAGCTGATCAAGGCCGGCGAGAAGGTGGTCATGTGGTATGTCTCGGGCAACCGCGACGAGAGCGTGATCGACAATGCCGACGCCTTCATCATCGACCGCGAACGGCCGCGGCATCACCTGAGCTTCGGCTTCGGCATCCACCGCTGCGTCGGCAACCGGCTGGCCGAACTGCAGCTGCGCATCGTCTGGGAAGAGGTGCTGAAGCGCTTTCCCCGCATCGATGTGGTCGGCGAGCCGCGGCGGGTGCACTCCAGCTTCGTCAAGGGCTACGAGACCCTGCCGGTGATCATCCCGGCGCGAGCCTGAGCTGGACCACAGGGCCTCTAGGACAGGAAGGCGCCGCGGTCGAAGGCCAGTTCGGCCAGCGCCTCCCCGCCGCTGACCCGCACCGGCCTGCCGGGACTGGCCGGGGCCCCGCCCCAGTAGCACTCGAACCCGCCCGCCGCGGCGCCGGCCCGGCGATAGGGCAGCTGCTCCGCCCGGCCCCGCGTCGCTGTGTCTTCGCGGCACAGGTCGAGCGCGTCGAACAGCAGGGCCCGGGTCCTGGCGAACAGGACCGCCGGCCGCCGCAGCGCCTCGCCGATCCAGCGATCGACGGCGTCGTTGATCGCCTCGCCGGATGCCGCGGCGGGCGGATTGTTGATCCAGCTCCAGGCCGCCAGCACCGGCCCGTCGGCGGCGTCCGGCAGGGCGCGGGCCAGGTTCTCGGCCCAGGCCGTCGGCAGCCTCTGGGGCATGAAGCGGACCAGGAAGTGGGCCGCCAGCAGGGCCTCGGCCGGCTGCTGGAACTTGCCGAGCAGCATCTCGATGGCGTCGTCCGGGCGGGAGCCGGCAAGCTGCGACGCCGTCTGCTCCCAGAGTTCGCCGGCCCTGGGCGTGCCCGACGCCGCCAGGGCCGCCAGCATGTCGGCGGCGGCCGGCGGCTCGACATGGACCAGGGCGACGGGGGTGCGCTGGCCGCCGGGGACGGCGTTGCGGTCGACCGACCTGGCCAGCACGCCGTCGGCGATGAAGGAGACCTCCACCGGCCGGTTGAACGGCGGAACCATGACGATCGGTCCCAGCCCGCGTCCGTCGATCAGGCCGACGGCCCGCGTCTGGCGGTCCGGCTCGAGCCGCATCTTGAAGAAGTCGGCGGACCGGTTGGCGCGCCAGTCGGCCGATGTCCCCAGCGGCGCCCAACGGCCGTCGTCCAGCCGCCAGAGGCGCAGCCGCAGGGTCCGCTGGCGCGTGCGGGTGGCCAGGCTCTCGATGCCCTCTGCAAGGACAGCCTCGAAATTTCCCGCCGACCCCAAGGAGGCCAGAACGCCCCCGCCGGCCAGG
>SDZP01000180.1 GCA_004144935.1 Caulobacteraceae bacterium
GGGCTGGACCTGGTCCAGCAGGCGATCGATGCCGGCGGCGTCGGCGAGGTCCAGTTCGGCCCGCGCGGTCAGGCGGTAGGCGATGCCGCGCCATTCGCAGGCCCGGGCGAAGGCCTGGCCGAGCGTGCCGGTGGCGCCGGCGATCAGCAGCGGCCGGGCGGACTGGCCGGGGCCCGCCCAGGCCGGGCGGGGGGCCGGGGTCTCGACGGTGCGCAGGACGGGCCGGAAGGTCAGGCGGATGTCGCGGGTCCACCAGCCGGGCCCGTCGGCGACCGGATGGCCGGGACCGCCGGCGGCCAGCCGCCTCAGCTCGGCGGCGATGGCGGTGGGCCGGGGCGGGTCGGAACGGATGTCGAAGGCGCCGACCTCGTAATGGCCGTCCTGGCGGGTCAGCAGGCTGTTCCAGTCGTGGGCCCCGAGCAGGGCCCAGGCGGTGACCGCCTCGATGGGGACGCCCCGGGCCCGCAGGCGTTCGGCGGTCGTCCAGGCCTCGCGGAGCCAGCGGACCTGTTCCTCGCGGCTGCAGCCGTTGTGGCTTTCGGTGACGGCGAGCGGACGGCCGTAGCGGCGCCAGGCCTCGTCCAGCACCCCCTCCAGCCCGCCCGGGGCCGGCAGGACCACGCGGATCGCCTCGACGTCGGCGAAGGACATGAAGGCGTTGCCGCCGGCGCGGTCCGGCGGATAGTCGCCGGTGCGGTGGTCGAGCAGCCGGTCGCTGGTCAGGTAGTGGTTGACGCCGATGACGTCGGGCGGACAGGGCTGGCCAGCGATGGCGTCCAGGCGCGGCGCGAAGCCGAAGCGGTCCAGCCGCTCGCGAAGCGGGTGATCGGCGCCCACGCGGCCCTCGAGCAGGTCCCAGGTCATCCAGCGGCGCAGGTTGTCGTACCAGGCCTGGTGGGCCAGGGCGCGGGTGGAATAGGTGCGGCCCAGATCCTCGGTCTGGATCAGGCGGGCGGCGGGGATGATCTTGCGGATCTGCGCCATGGCCAGGCGGATGGCGTCGATCTGGTTGAGCAGGGCGGTCCAGAAGGGCTGCTCGCCCGCCGCGTGCGGATGCCAGTGGCCATAGAGGGCGGCGAACCGGGCGGTGGTCAGCGGCTCGTTGATCGGCGTCCAGTCGACCACCCAGGGATAGCGCTCGGCGGCGGCGCGGGCGAAGGCGGCGAAGGCGGCGGCGAAGCGGTCGTCCAGCAGGTTGACCGGCCGGGGGCCGCTGCCGTGATGCAGCAGGCCGACGACGGGCCGCATGCCGAGCGCGCGGATGCGGTCCAGCCGCGCATCGGTCCAGCGCCAGTCGAAGGCGCCGTCGCCGTCCGGATCCACCCGCTCCCAGAGCACCGGATAGCGCAGGGCCTTGAGGCCCAGGTCGGCGAAGAGGTCCAGGTCTTCGGGCCGGTCATGGTGGCCGCTGCGGACCGTCTGGTCGTGGAACACGTCGCCGACGCGGTTGAGGGTGCACTCGTGACCGCCCCAGAGTTCGAGGGGATTCATGTCGGTCGCCTTCCCGTTCGGTGGGGAAAGCCGGGGCCGGGTGGAATGTTCCGGGAAAGTTCGCGCGGGCAGGAACATTGGCCGCGAAGGCGACTTAGGCCCTCCATGCGTCGTGGAAACAAGCCTGCCGTTCTGGTCACCGGCGGAGCCGGCTATATCGGGGCCCATACGGCCAAGGCCCTGCACGACCAGGGCATGACACCGGTGGTGTTCGACAACCTCAGCTCGGGTTTCCGCGAGGCGGTCCGCTGGGGCCCGCTGGTGCATGGCGATATCCGCGACCGCGCCGCCCTGACCGAGGCGATCGCCAGCTACGGGGTGACGGCGGTGATCCATTTCGCCGGCCTGATCGAGGTCGGCCGCTCGACGGCGCGACCGGACCTGTTCTGGGACAACAACGTCTCCGGGACGACGACCCTGCTGTCGGTGATGCGCGAGCAAGGGGTCGGGCGGCTGGTCTTCTCCTCCAGCGCCGCGGTCTATGGCCAGGGCGGGCGCGGGGCGCTGGAGACCATCCCCGAAACCGCTGCCCGGGCGCCGGCCAGCCCCTATGGCGACACCAAGCTGGCGGCCGAATGGATGATCGCCGCCCAGTGCCGGGCCTATGGCCTGACCGCCGTCGCCCTGCGCTATTTCAACGCCGCCGGGGCCGATCCCTCGGGGCTGATCGGCGAGGCGCATGAGCCCGAGACCCATCTGATCCCCCTGGCCATCGCCGCTGCGCTCGGCTCCGGCCCGCCGCTGACGGTGTTCGGGGCCGACTTCGAGACGCCGGACGGCACCTGCCTGCGCGACTACATCCATGTGACCGACCTCGCCGCCGCCCATGTGGCGGCCCTGGCCGTCGACCTGCCGGCCGGCAGCTTCGAGGCGGTGAATGTCGGGACCGGGCAAGGCCGCTCGGTCGGCGAGGTGGTGCGGGCGGTCGGCCAGGCCTGCGGCGGCCGCGTGCCGCACAGCATCGGCGACCGGCGCGTCGGCGATCCCCACAGCCTGGTCGCCGACGCGGCGCGGGCGCGGGACCTGCTCGGCTGGTCGCCGGCCCACTCCTCGCTGCAGGAAATCGTTCGCGACGCCCTGCGCTGGGAGCGCCATCCCGCCTACGGAAGCGGCCGCCGGGCGCCTGTTCCGCACGCGATGATGCAAGACAATTTCGAAACCGAACAGGTCGAGCGTTCCGCTTGATCTATGTTTTCGTCAGAGACAACGCCTTCCTGTAGATAGCAACATCCGGCCGGTACCCGCGCACAGGTATCGGACGGCCATCCCTTCTTGTCTGTACAATCCGCTTTTCTGGAGACGACGGCTCGTGACCACGCAATGGACTTCGCACGCCAACCCGGCGACTACCGTCTCGCAGCCTTCGACCGGAACCCTGATCTGTTTCTCCCACCTGCGCTGGGACTTCGTCTTCCAGCGACCGCAGCATCTGATGACCCGCTTCGCCCGCGACGGGGCCCGGGTGATCTTCTGGGAAGAGCCCGTGCCCGGGCCGGCCGACGCCGCGCCGCGCCTGGATGTCCGCACCGATCCGGACAGCGGCGTCACCCTGGTCACCCCGGTCCTGCCGGACCTCGGCGCCGGCGCCGCGGTGGACCTGCGGCTGCTGCTGGACGGGTTCCTGGCCGACGCCGAAGGCAGCCTGGTCCGCTGGTACTACACCCCGATGATGCTGCCCTTCTCGCGGCACCTGGCGGCGACCTGCACGGTCTATGACTGCATGGACGAACTGGCCAACTTCAAGTTCGCCCCGCCGGAGCTGACGCGGCTCGAGGCCGAGCTGATGGGCCTGGCCGAGGTGGTGTTCACCGGCGGCTACAGCCTCTGGGAGGCCAAGCGCGAGCGCCACCGCAACATCCACCCCTTCCCCTCCAGCGTCGACCGCAGCCATTTCGCCCGGGCGCGCACCGCCACCGACGAGCCGGACGACCAGCGGGCCATTCCCGGGCCGCGCCTGGGCTTCTACGGCGTCGTCGACGAGCGCATGGACCTGGAGCTGATCGCGGCCCTCGCCGACGCGCGGCCGGACTGGAGCGTCGTCATCGTCGGGCCGGTGGTGAAGATCGATCCGGCCGCCCTGCCCCGGCGCGCCAACCTGCACTACCTGGGCGGCAAGACCTACGACGAGCTGCCCGCCTACCTGGCCGTCTGGGACGTGGCGCTGATGCCGTTTGCGATGAACGAGAGCACCCGCTTCATCAGCCCGACCAAGACCCCGGAGTACCTGGCCGGCGGCCGGCCGGTGGTCTCGACGCCGATCGTCGACGTGCTGCGTCACTATGGCGATCTCGAGGGCGTCAAGATCGCCGACACGCCCGAGGCCTTCGTCCAGGGCTGCGACGAGGCGCTGGCCCTGTTCCAGGGCGGCGGGGCCTGGCTGGACGAGGTCGACGGGGCCCTGTCGGCCCTGTCCTGGAACGAGACCTTCGCCCGCATGAAGGCCGAGATCGGCAAGGCCTCGAAGGCGCCCCCGGCGCCCGGCATCGACCTGGCGCCGGTTCTGAAGACCTTCGCCGCCCAGCCGGGCGCGAAGTCGGGCGCCTATGACTACCTGATCGTCGGGGCCGGGTTCGCCGGCTCGGTGCTGGCCGAGCGGCTGACCAGCCAGCTGGGCAAGCGGGTGCTGCTGATCGACAAGCGGCCGCACATCGGCGGCAACGCCTATGACGAGAAGAACGCCGCCGGGGTGCTGATGCACCGCTATGGCCCGCACATCTTCCACACCAACTCCGACGAGATCGCCGGCTATCTGGGCCAGTTCACCAAATGGCGGCCCTACGAGCACCGGGTGCTGGCGGAGGTGAACGGCGCCCTCGTGCCGATGCCGATCAACCGCACCACCCTGAACATCCTCTATGGCCTCGATCTGCAGACCGACGACGAGGCCGAGGCCTATCTGGCCAGCCGGGCCGAGCCGGTGGAGCGCATCGTCACCTCCGAGGACGTGGTCGTCTCCAAGGTCGGCCGCGAGCTCTACGAGACCTTCTTCCGGGGCTACACCCGCAAGCAGTGGGGGATGGATCCCAGCGAGCTGGACAAGTCGGTGACCGCCCGCGTGCCGACCCGCACCAACACCGACGACCGCTATTTCACCGACAGCTTCCAGGCCATGCCGCTGGACGGCTACACGGCGATGTTCCGGCGCATGCTGGACCAGCCGGGGCTCACCGTCGAGCTTGGCGTCAAATACGAGGACGTCCGCGACGAGGTCGAGTTCGACCAGCTGATCTTCACCGGCCCGATCGACGAATACTTCGGCCACCGCTACGGCAAGCTACCCTACCGCAGCCTCGAATTCCGCCACGAGACCCTCGACCAGCCCTGGTTCCAGAGCGTCGGCACGGTCAATCATCCCAGCGAGGCGACGCCCTACACCCGGATCAGCGAGTACAAGCACCTGACCGGCCAGACGTCCGACAAGACCACCATCACCTACGAATACCCCCGCGCCGACGGCGACCCCTACTACCCGGTGCCGCGCCCGGAGAACCAGGCCCTGTTCAAGCGCTACGAGGCCCTGGCCCTGGCGACGCCGGACGTCCATTTCGTCGGCCGCCTGGCGACCTACCGCTACTACAATATGGATCAGGTCGTCGGGCAGGCGCTGGCGACCTTCCGCCGGATCGCCGAACGGGAGGGCCGGGCGTCGGTCCTCTCGGCCGCCCAGGCGGCGTCGGCCTGACGCTACAGGAAGCTGTAGGGGTCGATGTCGACGGTCAGCCGCAGGGCGCCGCGCGGCTTCACCCTGGCCTTCCAGGCGGCCATGTAGGCCGAGAGGTCGACCGTGCGGTCGGCGCGGACCAGCAGGCGCTTGCGGCGGCGCCCCCGGATCAGGCCCAGCGGCGCGTCGGCGGGACCGAAGATCTCGACCCCCGGCGCGTTGGGGGCGAGACGGGCCATCTCCTGGGCGAAGGCCTCCAGCTGCACCGGATCGGGTCCTGAGAGGATGACGGCGGCCAGGCGGCCGAAGGGCGGCAGGCCGGAGAGCTGGCGCAGCTCCATCTCGGCCGCGACGAAGCTGTCGCGGTCGCTGGCGGCCAGGGCCTGCATGACCGGGTGTTCCGGCGCGTAGGTCTGCATCAGCACCCGGCCGGGCCGATCGGCGCGGCCGGCGCGGCCGCCGGCCTGGGCCAGCAGCTGAAAGGTGCGCTCGCCGGCCCGCAGGTCGCCGCCGCGCAGGCCCAGATCCGCATCGACGACGCCGACCAGGGTGAGGTTCGGGAAGTTGTGGCCCTTGGCCGCCGCCTGGGTGGCGACCAGGATGTCGATCTCGCCGCGCTCCATGCTCTCGACCAGCTCGCGGGCCGACTGGCTGGAGAACATGGTGTCGGAGGAGAAGATGGCGGTGCGGGCCTCCGGGAACAGCCGCTTGGCCTCCTCCTCCACGCGCTCGACGCCGGGGCCGATGGAGACCAGGCTGTCCTTGGCGCCGCAGTGGGGACAGGTCTCGGGCTTCGGCATCGAAAAGCCGGTCAGGTGGCAGACCAGGCGGCCGGTATAGCGGTGCTCGACCAGCCAGCTGTCGGTGTCCGGCGCGGTCAGTCGCTCGCCGCAGGCGCGGCAGAGGACCACCGGCGCATAGCCGCGGCGGTTGAGGAACAGCAGGGTCTGTTCGCCGCGCTCCAGGGTCTCGATCATCGCCTGGACCAGCGGCGGCGACAGCCAGTGGTCGCGCTCCGGCGGTGTCTCCCGCAGGTCGATCATCGTCACCTCGGGCAGGGTCGCGGTCCCGTGGCGGGCGGTCAGCTTCAGCCAGCCGTAGCGGCCCTGTTCGGCGTTCCACAGGGTCTCCAGGCTGGGGGTGGCGGAGGCGAGCACCACCGCGCAGCCCTCCAGGTGGGCGCGGGCGACGGCCAGGTCGCGGCCCTGGTAGATGAAGCCGTCCTCCTGCTTGTAGCTGCCGTCATGCTCCTCATCGACGACGATGAGGCTGAGCTTGCGGAACGGCAGGAAGAGGGCCGAGCGGGCCCCGACGACGATCCGCTGACGGCCGGCGGCGACGTCTTCCCACAGGGTGCGGCGGCGGGGCGGCGGCACGGCGCTGTGCCATTCGCCGGGCGGCGAGCCGAAGCGCTGGGCGACGCGGGCGATGACCGCCTGGGTCAGGGCGATCTCGGGCAGCAGGATGAGGACCTGGGCCTCCGGGTCCTGGCTGAGGGCGTGGGCGGCGGCCTCCAGGTAGACCTCGGTCTTGCCCGAGCCGGTGACCCCGTCGAGCAGGGTGGCGGAGAAGGCGCCGGTATCGAGCTTCTTGATCAGTTCGGCGGCGGCGGAGGCCTGGCCGGGGTTGAGGTCGCCGGCCCGCGGGGAGAGGTCGAGTGGCGGCAGGGTCCGATCCGGCAGCCGCTCCTCGATGACCAGGCAGCCTTCGTCGATCAGGCCCTTCACAACGCCTGAGGAGACGCCGGCGGCTTCGGCCAGACGCGGCCCTGGCAGGGCTTCGCGAGCGGCGGCTTCGAGGACCTTCGTGCGGGCGGGCGTCGGGCGCTTGGGTTCGATGCCGGTGGGGACGACCACCCGCTCCGGCTTGGGCTTCGGCGCCCGCAGGC
>SDZP01000181.1 GCA_004144935.1 Caulobacteraceae bacterium
GTCCTGATGCTGGGCGATGGCGACGATGTGACGGTGGGCAGACCCACCGTCACATCGTCGCCATCGCCCAGCATCAGGACTTGGTCGAAGGAAACTTCAGCGCCGGGTTCACCGGCCAGTTTTTCGACAACCAGCAGGTCACCGGGGGAGACCCGGTATTGCTTGCCGCCGGTTTTGATCACCGCGTACATCGGTCCGTCCTGAACGTGAGATAGCAAAAACGATAGCGCCCCGCAGGCGAAGCCCCGGGAGCGAAGGGAGGCGTCTTATACAGACGGTCAGGCCTGAGTCAACGCAAACGGCCTGTCAAAACCCGTCTACTTGAGCTCTTCGGTGATGACGGTGAACTCCGCCAGCCGCGCCGAACCGAAGGTGGTGACGATGGCCACGTCGGTGGCGTCGCGGCCGATGGCCATCAGCAGCCGACCGATGCGCGGCATGTTGTGGCGGGCGTCGAAGGTATGCCAGGCGCCGCCCAGCCAGACCTGGAACCAGGCGCTGAAATCCATCACCCCATGCACCGGGATGCCGATGTCGCCCATGTAGCCAGTCACGTAGCGGGCCGGGATGTTCATGCAGCGGCAGAGGGTGATGGCCAGGTGGGCGTAGTCGCGGCAGACGCCGTAGCGCTCCTCATGGGCCTCATAGGCGGTCTTGGTCGGCCGGGCATGCTCGTAGCCGAAGGTCACGCGGTTGTGGGCGTATTCGACGATCGCCTGCACCCGGGCCCAGCCGGGGGGCGTGTCGGCGAACAGTTTCCAGGCCAGGTCCCGCAGCAGCTCGGTGTCGCAGTAGCGGGATGGCAGCAGGTATTCGATGACCGCGTCCGGCAGATCCTCGATCGGGTGCTGGATGGCGTCCGGCGTGATCGGGTCGGGGATGCCGCTGTCCTTGACGATGAACTCGCTGTGGATGGTGAAACGGCCCGGCGGGGCCACGACCCGGCTGCAGATGTTGCCGAAGGTGTCGATGTACTGGCGGACCGGGACGTAGGGGTCGGTGAAGACGGTGTCGGGCGATTCCATGTCCGGCCCGCGCTCGGGCCGCAGGTTGACCATCAGCAGCATCGGCGTTTCGACCGGGCAGTCGTAAGTGATCTTGTAGCCGGCCCGAATGCGCATCTGGTGCTGTCCCCGCCCGTTGAGAATCCGGGCCAGACTCAGCCCGCTTGCGCAACTCTCAGCGGGAAAGGCGGTTGCGCCGCTACGGCATCCTCTACCGTCAAATCGACCTCGACGTCCATTCCAACATAGTCGCCGGCCTCGCCGTCGTATGAGCCCCAGAGCGGCAGGGCCAGGCGCGGATCGGCGACGACGGCGACCCGGATCAGGTCCAGATTGCCGATGATGCCGTTGGTCGGGTCGAAATCCATCCAGCCGCAGCCGGGCACATAGGCCCGCATCCAGGCGTGGGTGTGGCCGCCGCCGGTGCGGCCGCCGGACTTGGGCGAGGTGGAATAGATGTAGCCGGAGACAAAGCGGGCGGCGATGCCGAGCGAGCGTGCCGCGTCCATCATCAGCACGGCGAAGTCGCGGCAACTGCCGCTGCGCAGGGACAAGGTCTCGGCGGGGCTCTGCGGCCCGCCCTGCAGGCGCAGGGCATAGGCGAACTCGGCGCGGATGGCGTGGGTCATGTCGACCAGCACGGTGGAGACGGCGACATCGCCGTTGGCCGGCACGAAGCGGCGGGCCCACTGGGCGACCTCGCCGGCGTCGGCGTAACTTCGGTTCAGGGAGATGGCCAGTTCGGTGTGGTCGCCGGCGTCGTAGAGCTCGTCGACGCCCAGCCGCGCGTCGCGGGTCTCGAACTCGAACGAGGTATGGACCGTATGCTCGACCCGCGCCCGGCTCTCGAACACCAGCCGGTCGGCGGGGCGGTCGAAGCGGGCGACGCCGACGCAGGCGCCGCTGACATCCTGGATGTGGCGCAGCAACTCAGGCTCCGGCGAGACCGTTATCTCGGCCGAGAGCAGCCGCTGGTCGAAGGCCTGCAAAGGCCGCAGCATCATGCGATGCTCGCCGAACGCCACCGGCTTGCGGTAGCGGTAGCTCGTCAGATGGCGGATGGAGACGATGGCCATTGTCAGAACAGGGGATCGATTTGAACGGCATGGCCAGTGGACTGCTTGTCGCAGGCGAGGGATCGCCTGTGATTGCGCGAAATAGTGGCGCCGAATCGCCGTTTTTTCTGATCGCCGACCATGCGGGTCAGGAAATCCCCCTCAACCTTAACAATCTCCAACTGCCCCATTCAGAAAGACAGCGACATATCGCCCTCGACATCGGCGTCGCCGGCATGGGGCCGATTCTCGCCGACGACCTGGGGGCCTGCCTGATCGCCCAGCGCTATTCGCGGCTGGTCATCGACTGCAACCGGAATCCCCAGCGGCGCGACGCCATCTGCGAGGTCAGCGACGGCACCGTGGTGCCCGCCAACCTCGATCTGACGCCGGCCGACCGGCAGGCGCGGATCGACGCCATCTTCACCCCCTACCACGCGGCCATAGACGCCGAGCTGGACGCCCGTGGGGACCGTCCGACGGTGGTGGTGGCCCTACACGCCTCGCCGTTCTCCGACGCCATGCTGGCGCGGCTGCGCGAGGCCTTCGGGCCGGAGGTGGTCGGAGACAACCAGCCCTACCGGATGGACGACATCGACTACAGCATCCCCCGCCACGCCATCGGCCGGGGCCTCGACTACCTGGAGCTGGAGGTGCGCCAGGACCTGATGGCCGATCCGGCCGGCGAGGCGGCGGTGGCCGCCCGGATCGCGCCGCTGCTGCGGGCGGCGCTGGCGGACATCGGGCTGGGCGGCTGAGGGATCGAAGCGGCCGACCATTATACCGCGGGCGGAAGGAGGCCAGAGCGATGGACGACGCCAATCTCGACCGCTTCGTGCAGGCCCAGGCGGGGGTCTGGGAGCAGGCGCTGGCCGAGCTGACGGCCGGGGCCAAACGCAGTCACTGGATGTGGTTCGTGTTCCCGCAGATCGCCGGGCTCGGCCACAGCGACATGACGCGGCGGTACGCCATCAAGGATCTCGCCGAGGCGCGGGCCTATCTGGCGCATCCGCTGCTGGGGCCGCGCCTGCTGGCCTGCACGGCGGCGATGAACCGTCATCAGGGGCGCAGCGCAACCTCGATCCTGGGCCAGCCGGACGATGTGAAGTTCCGCTCGAGCATGACGCTGTTCGCGGCGGCGGATCCGCAAGAGCCGGCGTTCGGCGAGGCGCTGGCGCGATATTTCGCGGGCGAGGCGGACGCGGCGACGCTGGCGCGGCTGTGATTGTCGCGAAGGTGGAAGCGGCCTCAGGGCGTCCTTCTCCCCTTGCGGGAGAAGGACGCCCTGAGGCTGATCACGCGCCGAACGGGCGATTGAACCGCGTTCCCGCTGGACCGTTACAATATAACATTCTATAGGCCGTCCGTGAACTTCGCCGTCTTCGCCTCCATCGCCGCCGCCGGTTTCGCCGTCGCCTTCATGCACGCGATCCTGCCGACCCACTGGCTGCCGTTCGTGCTGGTCGGGCGCGAGCAGAAGTGGTCGGCGGGCAAGACGCTGGGGGTCACGGCCCTGGCCGGGCTCGGGCATGTGGCCTTCACCATCCTGATCGGGGCCGTCGTGGTGGCCATTGGCCTGGCGGCGGCGCCGGCGCTGGAGGCCTGGTTCAAATGGGTGGTGGCCGCCGTGCTGGCGGCGCTGGGCCTGTTCTACCTGACCCGCGAGGCGCACCAGCACGCCGACAGGCCGCGCCGCTACCTGTCGGACCGGGCGGCCATCGCCGGCCTGGTGCTGCTGCTCACCCTGTCGCCCTGCGAGGCCTTCATCGGGGTCTACATGACCGCCATCAAGCATGGCTGGCTGGGCTTTGGCCTGCTCAGCCTGGTGCTGCTGGCCGCCACCGCGGCGGCGATGATGCTGTTCACCGGCCTGATGCTGGCCGGCGCGCGGTTCGTGAAGCTGGACGCGCTGCAGGCGCGGGAGTCGACGATTCTCGGCCTGGCGCTGATCGCCATGGCCATCGCGGTCATCATCTTCGAGACCTGAGGTTTCGCGGAGGCCCCCGAGCCCCTAGATAGGCGCCATGAGCACCCCGACCGCTTCAAAGACCCCCGTCACCGTCCTCACCGGCTACCTCGGCGCCGGCAAGACCACCCTGCTGAACCGCATCCTCACCGAGGACCACGGCAAGCGCTACGCCGTCATCGTCAACGAGTTCGGCGAGGTAGGCATCGACAACGACCTGGTGGTCGGGGCCGACGAGGAAGTGTTCGAGATGAACAACGGCTGCGTCTGCTGCACGGTGCGCGGCGACCTGATCCGGGTGCTGTCGGGGCTGATGAAGCGCAAGGGCGGATTCGACGCCATCATCGTCGAGACCACCGGCCTGGCCGATCCGGGGCCCGTGGCCCAGACCTTCTTCGTCGACGATGACGTGCGGGCCCGCACCCAGCTGGATTCAGTGACCACCGTGGTCGACGCCAAGCACCTGCCGCTGCGGCTGGCGGACAGCAAAGAAGCGGTCGAACAGATCGCCTTCGCCGACCAGATCGTGCTGAACAAGGTCGACCTCGTCAGCGAGGCTGAGCTGCAGGCCGTCGAGGCCTCAATCCGGCGGATCAACCCGTTGGCCCCGATCCACCGTACGACCCGCAGCCAGGTCCCGCTGGAGGCCATCCTCGGCCGCGGCAGCTTCGATCTCGGCCGCATCACCGACCTGGAGCCGGAGTTCCTCAACCCCGGCCACGGGGAAGAAGGCCATGTGCATGACGAGCACTGCGAACACGATCACCACGGTCACGATCATCACGACCACGGGCACGACCACGGGCACGATCATGCCGGGCATGTCCACGACCACGCCGCCGAGGCGGGGATCAAGGGCATCAGCCTGACCGCCGACAAGCCGCTCGACGGCATCCGGGTGACCAACTGGCTGAACCAGCTACTGGCCGAGAAGGGCGCCGACATCCTGCGCGCCAAGGGCATCATCGACATCAAGGGCGAGGAGCGGCGGCTGGTCTTCCAGGCCGTGCACATGATCCTGGAAGGCGATTACCAGCGCGAATGGACCGACAAGGACCAGCGCTACAGCCGGATGGTGTTCATCGGCCGCGACCTGGACGAGGCGGCGCTGAAGGCCGGCTTCGCGGGGTGCGTGGCTTAGGGGCGCCAAGGTCTTCCCCATCGGGGGGCGAGGCCTATACGCCGAACGACCGCGCGCGAATACGCGCGTGGTGGAGGGGGTCCGCACCGGCGGTTCAGCGGCATGCAGGTTTGTGAGCGGTGACCCCCTCCGTCAGTCGCCTATCGGCGCCTGCCACCTCCCCCGGAGGGGAGGAACGCGCAAAGAAAAAGGGCCGGTGTTTCCACCGGCCCTCTTCCGTAACTGGCGGGGCGAAGCCCTACTCGATGTCTTCGTTGATGATCCCGACCTTGAAGTAGCCGTTCTCCTGAAGGACGTTCAGCACTTCCATGAAGTTCTCGTAGAGCACGTCCGGGTCGGCCTGCAGGAAGACGCGTTCGTCCTGCGGGACGCCGCTGACGCCCTTCTTGGCCATGTCGGCCGGGATGTCGGCCGGCAGGTTTTCCAGCCGGGTCTGCTGCCCGTCCATGAACAGGGCGCCGGACTTCTGGATGAAGATGATCGTCGGATCCTTCGGCTTCGGCGAGCCGGGGGGCGGCGGGATAGCCGGCGGCAGGTCGATGGCGATCGACACCGTAGCCAGGGGCGCCGCGACCATGAAGATGATCAGCAGCACGAGCATAACGTCGACGAACGGCGTGACGTTGATCTCGGAATTCTGACCGAGATCGAACTTCGACTTCTTGCCGCCACCGGCCAGTTGCGCAGCCATTCAAGCACTCCTCTGGGCGAGCCTCTCAGCGGCCCGTCTGCTATTCTCTTATCCCATGGCGCAGGAGCGGCGGCCTGTAAAGCCCGTCTCTCGCCGCGCGGGAATCTGAACGCCGCTATGGCCCACCGGGGTCCATCCGGTCTAATCGGAAAAGCATGATCCTCGAATTCGACGCCTATGTGACCGCCGCGCTTTTCGACGCCAAAGCCGTACCGATGTTCGCTTTGGGAGACGGCACGGCCCGCCTTGTAACCCTTGACGGATTCGTCACCGTCCAGGCCCACGCCAGCGCCGTGCTGGCCGCCTGCGCCTATCCCTCAGGGGACGGCATCCTCACCGCCGGCGACGACGGACGGCTGGTCTGGAGCCGGCTGGAGGGCGAGGAGCTGGTGGCCAGCGAAATCGCCGCCATCAAGGGAAAGTGGATCGACGCGGTCGCCGCCAGCGCCGAATCTGGCCTGATCGCCTTCGCCGCCGGCCGCGAGCTGCATGTCCGCGATTCGAAGGACGCCGCCTTTTCCCGGGTCTTCACGCACGACAAGTCGGTGGCCGATGTCGCCTTCGATCCCAAGGGCCGGCGAATCGCCGCCGCCACCTATGGCGGGGCGGCGCTGTGGTACGCGCGGATCGAGAAGCAGGTCCCGCAGATGCTGAAATGGGCCGGCAGCCACGCGATGGTGCTGTGGAGCCCGGACGGCAAGTTCCTGATGAGCTCGATGCAGGAGAACAGCCTGCATGGCTGGCGCCTCAGCGACGCCAAGGACATGCGGATGGGCGGCTATCCGGCCAAGGTGAAGAGCCTGGCCTTCCTGTCCGGCGGCCTGATGCTGGCCACGGCCGGGGCCAACGGGGCGGTGGTCTGGCCGTTCCAGGGGGCGAACGGGCCGATGGGCAAGGAGGCCGCCGAGATCGCCTACGACCAGGACGCCATGGTGGTGCGGGTGGCGGCGACGCCGGGGGCCGGGGTGCTGGCCGGCGGGCTGGACGACGGCCGGGTCTGGGTCTGCGACCTGAAGAGCGGCCGGCGCGAGATGATCAAGGCCGAGAAGGGGGCGGCGATCTCGGCCCTGGCGATGACGGCGGATGGTCGGTCGGTGGCCTGGGGTGATGAAGACGGCGGCGCGGGGCTGGCGGCGGTTCCGCTCTAGCGGGTACAGGCGTTCGGGCCCTCGTTTTCTAAAGCTTCGTCACCCCAAGACTTGTTCTTGGGGCCCACCGTTCAGCCAGCCCTGACTTTGAGTGTGGAGGCGCGGCCGCGCCTCCATTGCACGGCTTGTCGACACATCTTCCGTGGGCCCCAAGAACAAGTCTTGGGGTGACGGTGTGTGGGGCGGGGCCGAGCCAACCCCCGATCCGTCAGAGCGGCCGCTTGGTTCGATAGACGATCACCTCGAACGGGCCGCCAAAGTCCATGTAGCTGTAGCCGACGTTGATCTTGGCGCCGGGGATATCGCAGTCGAGGTAGGTGGTGGTCGCCGGGTCGACCGGTTGCTTGCAGGTCCACTGGCCCCGATGCATCGCGGCGAGCCCCTGCAGGTAGAGCTGCGCCTGGCGGATGTCGTCGGCGCGGCGGCCGGGGGCCGGATGACGGGCCAGCTGCACCGCGTCGAGTTTGCCGTCCAGGAAGAAGTAGTGGACCCGCCAGGTGGCGCCGAGGTGGGGCTGGGCGGCGACCTCGAGGCCGAGGGCCGCGCCGTTCAGGCTGTCGCGTTCCTTGGGCGGCATGGCGTCCGGGGCGGCGGCGCGGACGGCGGCGATGTCGTCGCCGGCCCGGGCCTTGCCGAACAGCACCTCGCCGGCCTGGGCCGCGCCGGCGGCGAGGCTGAGGGCGAGGGTGAGCAGGATGACGGGCAGGCGCATGGGACGGGCTCCGGAGGGTGGCGCATCATCGCCTGGCTGGATTGGCCCGGCATCCCCCGTAGAGGTGGCTTGAGCCGTCGACGCCCTCACCCCGCTCATCCCGGCGAATGCCGGGAACCAGTTCGTAGATCTCGGTGGGTCACTGGAAGCGCCGAGGGCTGTTGGAACCGCAGCGGGCCCTCATGTGGAGCCTTCAGCGCCCTAGGAACTGGGTCCCGGCATTCGCCGGGATGAGCGGATCTGAAGTGAGCCGTGACTGTCGGGTGACCTCAATCAAAACCCCGCATGTCGGCCCAGACGTCGAAGGGGTCGCGGCGGGTGCGCAGGGAATTGATCGGCTCTGACGGGTCGGCGTAGCCCAGCGCCATGCCGGAGAACAGCATGTGGTCGTCGGGCAGGCTGAGGAAGTCGCCGACGGTCTTCGGGTAGCGGGCCCAGAACTCCTGGGCGCAGGTGGCGAGCCCCGCCTCGACGGCCAGCAGCATCAGGGTCTGCATGTACATGCCGACGTCGGCCCATTGCGGGGGGCCGAGCTTGCGGTCGAGGCTGAAGAAGAGGCCGACCGGGGCGCCGAAGAACTGGGTGTTCTTGAACAGCTGGCGCAGGCGGGCCGGCTTGTCATCGCGGGGGATGCCGATCGTCGCATAGAGGTCCTCGCCGCATTCGAAGCGGCGGGTGCGGAAGGGGTCCCAGAGGTTTTCAGGATAGACGTCGTATTCCGGCTGTTCGCCGCCGAGGTTGGCCCCGACTTTCGCCTTGAGCGCTTCCAGCGGGGCGCCGGCCACGGCGTGGACCCGCCAGGGCTGCAGGTTGCCGCCGCTGGGGGCCCGGTGGGCGGCCTCCAGCAGCTCGCGCAGCAGGGCGCCGGGGACCGGGTCCGGCTTGAAGGCGCGGACCGAGACGCGGGCGGCGACGGCTTCGGAAACATTCATGGCGGCGACTTTCGCGACAAGGGACGGCGAGGCGGTTAGCATGTGGCCCCAAGGTCATGGCAAGGACGAACCGAGATTGTCCGACGAGACGCCCCGCGACGAGGATGAGCCGCCGGTGGAGCCGGTTGAGGGCGCCGAGCCTGAGGCGGAGACGCCGGACGGGCGGCCGCTGAACATCGTGGCGCCGGACGCGCCGCCCGAGGACGTGCTGGCGCAGGCCGGGCCGGACGATCCTGCCGAGGGCCATGCGCTGACCGACGACGAGCCGGAGCCGCCTTCGGACGAGGCCGCCGACGAGCAGATAGCGCCTGGGCCCCAGCCCGAGCCGCCGCTCGCCATCACGCCGCCCCCGGCCCCGGCGCCCCGGCGGGTGCGTCCAGCCAAACCGGTCAGGAAGGGCGGCGCCGTCGGCCGGCTGCTGCGGCGCGTGGTCATGCTGGCGCTGGTGGTCGGGGTGCTGGCGCCGCTGACCTCGACGCTGATCTTCAGGTTCGTGCCGCCGCCGGTGACCATCCTGATGGTCCAGCGCCTGTTCGAGGGCAAGGGGCTGGACCGGCGCTGGATGCCCCTCTCGCGGATGAGCCCGGCGCTGCCCAATGCGGTGATCGCGGCCGAGGACGCGCGCTACTGCAGCCACTGGGGCTTCGATTTCCAGGCCATGGAAAAGGCCATGGCCCACAATCAGCGCCGGCCGGGCAGGATCCGCGGCGGCTCGACGATCAGCCAGCAGACGGCCAAGAACGTCTTTCTCTGGCCCCAGCGGTCCTATGTGCGCAAGGGCCTGGAGGCCTACTTCACGGTGCTGATCGAGACCCTGTGGGGCAAGCGGCGGATCATGGAGGTC
>SDZP01000182.1 GCA_004144935.1 Caulobacteraceae bacterium
TGGTTGCCCGTGCCGACCTGGATCAGGTCGTTGCCGCCTTGGCCGTCGATGACGTCGTTACCCGTCGCGCCGGTGCCGTTCGACCCGCCCCACAGCCAGTTGGCGCCATCGTCGCCGGTGATGACGTCGTCCAGATAGCTGCCCGAGACGTTCTCGATGCCGATCAGGGTATCCATGCCGTGGCCGGTGTTCTGGGCCACGCCCTGCAGGCGCAGATCGACCGTGGCGCCGACCTGGACGTCGAACGACTGCGGACCGAAGGCGGCGCGGTCGATGCCGTCGCCGCCGTCCATGATGTCGTCGCCTTCATTGCCGCGCAGGTAGTCGTTGCCCGCGCCGCCTTCGATGTGGTCGTTGCCCCAGTTGCCGCCCATGGCGTCGGCGCCGCCGCCGCCCTTCAGATGGTCATTGCCGTCCCAGCCGTAGAGCTCGTCGTTGCCTTCGCCGCCTTCGAGGTCGTCGTTTCCGGCATAGCCGTCGACATAGTCATCGCCGCCCAGGGCCTGGATGACGTCGTCGTTCTGGGTGCCTTCCAGGTACTCGCCGGCTTCCGTGCCGACGATGGGCGGCGGACCGATGAGGCTGATCGTCTGGTCGGAGAACTGGATGAATTCGATGTTGGTCAGGGTGTCGGAGCCTTCGGGGCCGGTCACCGTCCAGTTGTTCGGGCTGACCTGGGTGACGGTGTAGGCCGAGCGCAGGCCTGCGTAGACCGCCGTGTCGTCGTCCTCGCCGCCGTCGAGCGTGTCGTTGTCGGCCCCGCCGTTCAGGGTGTCGTCGCCGCTGCCGCCGACCAGTTCGTCGGCGCCCGCGCCGCCGTTCAGCGTGTCGTTGCCGACGAAGTCTTCTTCGCCGAAATCGGCCAGCACGTCCTTGGAAACGACGATGGCGCCGGCGGTATCGAACTCGCCGGTGTCGACGCCGATGATGCCGTCGCCGTACAGCTTGTCGGCCCCGTCGCCGCCATTCAGGGTGTCATCGCCCGCCGCGCCGGCCAGGATATTGGCCGTGTCGTCGCCGGTCAGGACGTCATTGAACTCGCCGCCGGCGAGATTTTCGATCTCGTCGAAGACCATCTCGCCGATACCGGTTTGCTGAGCGGTGTCGCCCAGGGCCAGGGAGACGGTGACGCCGGTTGCGGCATCGTCGAACAGGACCGAGTCGTTGCCGGCCCCGCCGATCAGGCTGAGGTTGCCGGCCCCGACATCCAGCAGGTCGTCGCCGTCGCGGCCGTCGAGCGTGTCGTTGCCGCCACGGCCTTCGATCCAGTTGGCCCCGGCGTTACCGCTGATGGTGTCCGCGAAGCCGGTGCCGCTGACATGCTCGACATCGACGAACGTATCCATGCCGTAGCCGGTATTCTGGGCGACGGTGATGGCGAGGTCGACGGTGACGCCGACGGTCGGGTTGGCCGAGTCGGCTTCCATGACCGCGAGGTCGAAGCCGGCGCCGCCGTTGAAGATGTCGTTGCCGACCCCGCCGATCAGCAGGTCGTTGCCGTCTTCGCCGTTGATCACGTCGTTGCCGAGGCCGCCGAGCAGGGCGTCGTCGCCGCCGGCGCCCGACAGTGTGTCGTTGCCGGCCTGGCCGTAGATGGCGTTCCAGTTTCCGTCGCCGCTGAGGGTGTCGTTATTGGCGGAGCCCGACAGGTGGTCGAAACCGACAAGCGTGTCGTTGCCCCAGCCGGTGTTCTGCGCCGAGCCCTGCAGCGCCAGGCTGACCGTCACGCCGACGGTGGCGTCGCCGTAGGTGACCGCGTCGCTGCCGGTTCCGGCGTTCATGTAGTCGTCGCCGAGGCCGCCGGTGATCTGGTCGTCGCCGCCGTAGCCATACATGGTGTCGTTGCCGGCGCCGCCGAAGTTGAAGTTGCCGGTGTCGTCCCCGTGAAGGGTGTCGGCGCCCGAGCCGCCGTTGACGTTCTCCATGGCGTTCAGGGTGTCGTTGCCGTGGCCGGTGTTCTGGGCCACGCCCTGGATGCGAAGGTCGACGGTGACGCCGGTGGTGTTGTCGCCGTAGTTGGCGGTATCGAAGCCCGCGCCGCCAAAGAAGGTGTCGTTGCCGAGGCCGCCGGTGAAGTTGTCGTTGCCCCCGTTGCCGGTCATCACGTCATCGCCGGCGTTGCCCTGGAAGAAGTTGGACTGCTCGTCGCCGATGAAGGTGTCGTTCCCCGTGCCGCCGTTGACGTTCTCAATGCTGTTGAGAATGTCCATGCCGGCCCCGGTGTTCTGGGCCACGCCGACGATGCGCAGGTCGACCGTGATGGCGACGCTGTTCTCGCCATAGGCGGCGGTATCGAAGCCGTCCCCGCCATTGAGGGTGTCGGCGCCCGCGCCGCCCTGCAGCACGTCGTTGGCGCCCATGCCGTTGAGGACGTCGTCGGCGTTGCCGCCGAACAGGACGTTGACCACGCCATCGCCGGTCAGGGTGTCGTTGAAGTTCGAACCGGTCAGGTTCTCGATGCCAATCAGGGTGTCCAGGCCGGCCGCGATGGTGTTCTGGGCGCTGTTCTGAACGACCAGGGTTACGGTAACGCCAGCGGCGGCGGAGTTGTAGCTGGCGGTGTCCGTCCCGGCCCCGCCATTGACGGTGTCGTCGCCGTCGCCGCCGACCAGGGTGTCAGCGCCGCCGTCGCCGTTAAGGATGTCGTTGCCCGCGGCGCCGTCCAGGAAATTGTTGTTGGCGTCGCCGGTAAGGGTATCGCCATGGGCCGAACCGCCGAGCTGTTCGAAGCCGGTCAGAGTGTCCATGCCGGCCGCGCCGGTGTTCTGCGCGCCGCCTTGCAACAGCAGGCTGACCGTCACCCCGGCGGTCGAGTCGTAGTACTGGGCCATGTCCCCCGTGCCGGCGCCGCCGTCGAGGTTGTCGTTGCCAAGACCCCCCAACAGGAAGTCGTTGGCGTCGCCGCCGGAGACGGTGTCGTTGCCGGCGCCGGCGTTGACATTGTCGCTGCCGCCCAGGCCGGAGATGACGTCGTCGCCGTTCTGGCCGTCGATGAAGTTGGCGTTGTCGTCCCCGGTCAGGGTGTCGTTGAAGCTTGAGCCGGCAAGGCGCTCGATACTGTTCAGAGTATCCAGACCGGCGCCGACGGTGTTCTGCGACACGCCCTGCTGCAGCAGGCTGACCGTGACGCCGGACGTAGCGTTGTAATAGCCCGCGGTGTCGGAGTCGGCGCCGCCGTTGATCGTGTCGTTGCCCTCGCCGCCGACCAGGAAGTCGTCACCGGCGTCGCCATTCAGGGTATCGGCGCCCGCGCTGCCCTGCAGGTTGTCGGAGCCGGCCCCACCCGAGATGATGTCGTCGCCGCCGTCGCCGTCGATATAGTTGGCGCCGAGGTCGCCGGTCAGGGTGTCGCCGTGATTGTGCGAGCCGTAGATCTGCTCGACGCCGGTAATCGTATCGGACCCCTGCCCGGTGTTCTGGGCCGAGCCCTGCAGCGACAGGTTCACCGTCACGCCGACGGTGGCGTTGTAGTAGCTGACGCCGTCACCCGTGCCGGCCCCGCCGTTCATGGTGTCGTCGCCATCGCCCCCTTCGAGGTTGTCGTTGCCGTCGTTGCCGGCCAGCACGTCGTTGCCGGCGTTGCCGAAGATGTAGTTGTTCTGCGCGTCGCCGGTCAGGCTGTCGTTGTGGATGGAGCCGGCCAGGCTTTCGATGCCGATCAGGGTGTCCAGACCAGCCCCGATGGTGTTCTGCGACACGCCCTGGGTGTTGAGGTTGACCGTCACGCCGGAGGTCGCGCCGTAGTAGACGGCCTGGTCTCCCCCGAAAGCCGACTGACCGCCGCCGTTCAGCGTGTCGTTGCCCGCCCCGCCTTCGAGGCGGTCATCGCCGCCCTCGCCGTTCAGGGTGTCGTCGCCCTCGCCGCCGTTGACGTAGTCGTTGCCGTCACCGGCGTTGACGGTGTCCGCGCCGCCCAGGGCCTGGATGTTGTCGTCGCCCGCGCTGCCCGGGATGGTTTCGGCGTTTTCGCTACCGTTGATGTCGGCCATGGTGGTGTTTCCTCTTAGCGCGGATCAGCCGACGCACGGTCGGCGAGCATGTTCTTGTGACTGGCGGGGTATCCCGACCCTTGGTCGGCAAGGGTTCGCGCATGGAAGGCCCAGGGACCATCCCCATTTGCGGTATGTCGAACGCGGTCGCCTGACGCGACGCGCCATCTGATTGACAGCAAGCCCAAAAGCCCCCCGAGCGACGCCCCCAAGCGCCGCAGGGCGGGAGACAGCCATGCGCCGCTCATGCTGGCAATACTTAAACCGGGGAGGCGGCCAAATTGGGCGACGGGTTCGCCCGCAGGGTGCAAGGCTCAACCTGCAGGGGGTCGGAACCCGGCCGCCTCCTCATGGCTTAGAGGGATATGATCGCTCGCCCTCTCTCCGCCGTGACCTGCGTCACCCTCCTGCTCGCCGCCTGCGGACCCGCCGCGCAAGACAGGGCCGAGGGGCCCGCCATTCCTCCCCAGGAGGCGTCGCCGACCCCGTCGCCGCAACTGGCCGGCGGCCTGTCCGCCATCACGGTCAACCAGGCGCCCTTCGCCGTTCCGCCGGTCGACGACGCCCGCGCCCCGGCGGTGTTGCGGGCCCAGATCCTGCTCGACCGGGCCCGCTTCTCGCCCGGCGTCATCGACGGCACGGCCGGCGAGAACCTGCGCCAGGCGGTGGCCGCCTACGAAGAGGCCAACGCCCTGCCGGTCGACGGGGAGATGGATGAGCAGGTGTTCGCCAAGCTGACAGCGGCCGACTCCCGCCCGGTGCTGGCCGACTACACGGTCACCGCCGACGACGTGAAAGGCCCCTTCATCACCCTCGGCGACAAGATGACCGAGCAGGCCAAACTGCCGAGCATGGGCTTCGAGAGCGCCAAGGAGGCCCTCGCAGAGAAATTCCACATGACGCAGGAGTTGCTCGACCAGCTGAACCCCGGCGCCGACTTCGCCGCCGCCGGGACGAAGATCGTCGTCGCCCAGGTCGGCGACGACGCCCTGCCGGCCGACGTGGCGTTGATCGAGGTCGACAAGGCGGACAAGGCGCTGCGGGCCTTCGACGCCGGAGGCAAGCTGCTGGCCTTCTATCCCTCGACCATCGGCAGCGACGAGCGTCCGGCGCCCGAGGGCCTGCTGAAGGTGACCGGCGTCGCCCAGGATCCGACCTACACCTTTGATCCCAAGCGCCTGACCTACAGCCAGCCGGGCGTGAAGGGGAAGCTGACCCTGCCCCCTGGCCCGAACAATCCGGTCGGCAGCGTCTGGATCGCGCTCAGCAAGGAGACCTTCGGCATCCACGGCTCCGACGAGCCCAAGGAGATCGGCAAGAAGTTCAGCCATGGCTGCATCCGCCTGACCAACTGGGACATCGAGGAACTGGCCAGCAAGGTGAAGGCCGGCGTGAAGGTCAGCTTCGTCGAGGCCTCGGCGGGCGGCCTGCGCGAACAACAGGCCAAGGACGCTGCGAAGGCCAAGGCCAAGACCTGAAGCAACTCAATGTGAGTTGAGCCCAGATTGTCGCCTCCCCGCGCCACCCGCATCCCGCGTAACGCTGTAATCTTATAATCGTTGAATGTACCCCATATTGGTGATTTACCTAAAGCAGCAATGCGTCATTTTGGGTCACTAACTACGCATCCGGGGGGAAAGCGTGGACGGGGGGAAGATTTAATGAACGGGCCCATGTTGGTGCGCGACCTGGTTCCGCGCGGGGTACAGCCACATTCTGACGCGGGCGCCTATTTCGATGTCTGGTCGGCCAGCTTCCCGACTCCGACCGTGCTTCTTCATTCCGATCTCCGCATCATCTGGCGGAACTCAGCCGCCGAGGACATGCTGGCGGGCAAGGCGCCGTTCTCGGCATCGGGCGGCAGCCTGCTTTTTGCGGACCGCAGCCTGGCGGCGGAGTTCAAGCGGCTGCTCGGCGGGCTGACCGGTCCGGACGCCTGGATCTATCCCGACGACGGGGACTTCTGGATTCTTCGGGTCGACCCGCTGGCGCCGGACGGCCATGAACCGGCTGCGGCGGTGATGTTCTACTGTCATCGGCCCTCGACCCACTATGTCTGGGCCGACTTCGGCCGGGTATTTGGCCTGACGCGCTCCGAGGCCGAAATCGTCAAGGGGCTGGTCGGCGGGGCCTCGGCCGAGGAGTTGGCCGACGGGCTTGAGGTTTCCATCGAAACCGTGCGCACCCACATAAAGCGCACCTATGCCAAGATGAATGTGAAGAACCGAGAGCAGATGTTCGCCCTGCTCATGCAATTCCGAGTAACCTGAAATCTTCGCGGCCTTAGCGCCTCTATTAACCTTTACATATTTCGCTTTTTAGTTAACGCGGCACAGCCGTGTCGCCAAACTGACTCACGAATATTTTCACGGTGAATCGCCCGTTAGGTGAAAATGCGTACCGTACCCAAGTCAGGGGACGCGCCGATCCGTTACCCGCCCGTATGTTGGGATTAAGGAAGCGTTAAGTTTCCTTTCTACGTGGGGACGTAGATGGGGGGACGGCGGGGCGACCCGGCATTCCAACAATCCAGAGCTCCCGATCCGCAGCGGACCCGTCCGCGGCTGTGAGAGCGCTCGCCATTTTTCCTCGCAAGGCCAAGGCGCATCCGCGCCGCGGTCGTCACCTCGGCTCGGGATTTCCGGGTCGCACTGAACCCGGGTCTGCCGACCCAAATCCTGGCCGGGTGACCGGTCTCACAACGGCTCAATGAGCCAAAACTGTTTGGAGATACCCTTATGAAGCGCATCATCCTCGCCGCCGTGGCCGTGTCCGCCCTGGCCGTTTCCCCCGCCGCCTTCGCCGCCTCGGCCAGCGCCACGGTCACCGTCGGTGGCACCGTGACCAAGTCCTGCGGCAACGGCAACCAGTCGGGCGGCGGCGTTGCCGCTCCGAGCACCGTTGTCCTGGGTGAGATGGTCGACGCCAACGGTCAACTGGCCGTCACCGAGAAGACCATCACCTTCGGCAACACCTGGTGCAATGGCCCGGCCAACCTGGCCGTGACCGTTTCGGCCCTGGATTCGGG
>SDZP01000599.1 GCA_004144935.1 Caulobacteraceae bacterium
CGCCCAGGCCCAGGCTTGGCGCATTGGGATCGGCCTTGGCCGGCTCGCTGAGCATCTCGAACAGCAGCCCGCCGGTCACCGGCGTCGCCTCGCGGAGCTTGACCTCCACCGCCATGCCCAGTGGCCAGCGGGCGCCGGTGCGCTCGCCGACCAGGGCGTGCAGCCGCTCGTCGTGGACGAAATACTCCTCACCCAGGGTCGAGACCGGCACCAGGCCGTCGGCCCCGGTCTCCTCCAGCCGCACGAACAAGCCAAAACGAGTCACGCCGGTGATGCGGCCCGGGAAGGTGGCGCCCACCCGGTCAGCCAGGAAGCTGGCGACATAGCGGTCGGTGGCGTCCCGCTCGGCGGCCATGCTTCGGCGCTCGGCGAAGGTGATCTTCTCGGCGGTGTCCTTGATCTGGCTGATGTCGCCGTCGGTCAGCCCGTCGTCGCCAAGACCCAGCGCCCGGATCAGCGCCCGGTGCACGATCAGGTCGGCATAGCGGCGGATCGGGCTGGTGAAGTGGGCGTACCGGGCCAGGTTCAGGCCGAAGTGGCCGATGTTGTCGCTGTTGTAGTGGGCCTGCATCTGCGTGCGCAGCACCACCTCGTTGACGATCGGCGCGTGCGGCCCCTCGCGGGTCTCGGCCAGCAGCTTGTTGAAGCGGTCGGTGCGCGGCGCCTCGCCCTTGGCCCAGGGGATGCCCAGAGTCTCCAGGAACTCGCCCAGCGACTGCATCTTCTCCATCGAGGGGGTGTCGTGCACCCGGTAGATCAGCGGCGTGCGCTTCTGCTCCAGGGTCTCGGCGGCGCAGACGTTGGCCTGCACCATCATCTCCTCGATCAGCTGGTGCGCCTCCAGGCTGCGCCGCCGCTCGATGGAGACGATCTCGCCTTCCGGGTTGAAGCGGATGCGGCGCTCGTCACTCTCGATGTTCAGCGGCGAGCGGGCGCGCCGGCCCTTCAGCATGACGTGGTAGGCCTCCCACAGCGGCTTGATGATGCTGTCGACCAGCGGCCCGGTCTTCTCGTCGGGACGGCCTTCACTGGCCTCCTGCGCCTGCTCGTAGGACAGCTTCGCCGCAGACCGCATCAGCCCGCGCACGAAGCGGTGCGACCGCTTGCGGCCGTCGGCTCCGAACACCATCCGCACCGCCATGGTCGCCCGGTTCTCGCCTTCGCGCAGGGAACACAGCCCGGCCGACAGCCGCTCGGGCAGCATCGGCTCGACCCGGTCGGGGAAGTAGGTGGAGTTGCCCTTCTCGCGAGCCTCGGCGTCCAGCGCCGTGCCGTGGCGGACGTAGGCCGCCACGTCGGCGATGGCCACCCAGACGACCCAGCCGCCCTCGTTGCGGGCATCGTCGTCCGGATGGGCATAGACGGCGTCGTCGTGGTCGCGGGCGTCGCTGGGGTCGATGGTGATCAGCGGCAGGTCGCGCAGGTCCTCGCGGCCCTTCAAAGTCGCTTCCTCGGCGGCTTCAGCCTCGG
>SDZP01000183.1 GCA_004144935.1 Caulobacteraceae bacterium
CCCGGCGTGGTTTCACCGGCGGCGGGCGTCGCGGCGGGAGCGGCCGGCGCTTTCTTGGAAGCGATCCAGGCGTCGAACTCGGCCTGGGTCACGACCTTGATCTCGATCGGCATGAAGGCGTGGTCGACGCCGCACAGTTCCGAGCACTGGCCGTAGAAGGTGCCGGTGCGCTCGGCCTTGAACCAGGTTTCGTTCAGGCGGCCGGGGACGGCGTCGGTCTTCAGGCCGAAGGCCGGCAGGGCGAAGGCGTGGATCACGTCGACCGCGGTGACCTGCACCCGGACGACCTTGTTGACCGGCACCACCAGCGGGGCCGAGGCCTTGAGCTTGTAGAGGCTAGCCGGCAGGCCGGCCTTGGCGACGTCTTCCTCGCTCATGATGGTCGAGGTGATCTCGCCGATGTCCTGGTCGGGGTATTCGTAACCCCAGTACCACTGGTAGCCGGTGGCCTTGACCGTGAGGTCGACCTTCGGGGTGTCGTGGTACTCGAACAGCAGGCGGAACGAGAAGATGGCGATCACCATCAGGATCAGCACCGGAACCAGGGTCCAGACGATCTCGATGAAGGTGTTGTGGCTGAACTTGGCCGGGATCGGGTTGGCCTTGGCGTTGTAGCGGATCGCGCACCAGATCAGCAGGCCCAGCACGAAGACGCTGATGACCACGATCAGCGGCAGCAGGATCATGTCGTGGAAGAAGTGGGCGTGGTGCTTCAGCGGCGACGCCGCCGGCTGCAGCCCGATGCCCCCGTCGGTGGGTTGCCCCATCATATCGGCCAGAGCGGGCGCCGCCATCAAAACGCTGGTCAGCCCGGCCCCGAAGGCCGTTGCGAGCCAGCGCATCCCCTTAACCTTCGACTTCATAAGCCTCACGTCCGTTAAGGCCGCCCCCAGAGGCGCGCCATCATCATCGTCGCTGGATCAGCGCTTAGCCCGGCCCGCTTCTCGCGCGCCAGCGGCATGCACTCGCCCATCGCCATTATCGGGCCGGTGCATACGCGCTGGTCCCTCGTTCGGCAAGGGTGTGGAGGGCCGCGCAACCGCCTTCTGAAGCCCTGTTTTGGGGCCTTTCGCGGCGTCACGCCGTTTTTTCCGCCGCCGGCCCCGGCCAGCGCCGCCGTCCAGCCTCCGGAGACCCGATGATTCCGCCCGGTGACCGACCGGCGGTGGCTGAATTCCGGCCCCGCCCCCGTCGCCGCGAGCCGCTCGAGAAATGTTGCTAAGATGTAATGATAGGTACCTTGCAACGATCACTACCGGTCGATACAAGACAGCTATCAACAAGGACGGGGAACGCCGTGCCAGACATTATCGAACCACAGCTGAAGAAGGGGGTCCTGGCCCTCTGCGTGCTGGCCCTGCTCTCACGAGCGGACGGTTACGCCTACGACATCGCCAGTCGCCTGGCCGCCGCCATCGATATGGGGGAAGGCACCATCTACCCCCTGATGCGCCGGCTGCAGGGCGACGGACTGGTGGAGACCTACCTGGTGGAATCACCGGCCGGTCCGCCACGCAAATACTACCGCCTGACCGAAGCCGGCCGCGCCAGCTTCACCCAGCAGAAGACCGACTGGACGGCCTTCTCGGGGGCGGTGAACAACATCATCCTGGGAGAGGGGCAATGACCAGAGCCGAGTTCATGGCAAGGCTGCGACGCGGGCTTGGCGCGCTGAGCAGCAACAGCCAGGCCGACATCACGGCCGACTACGAGACCCACTTCGCCGACGCCGCCGCAGCGGGCCGGACCGAGGAGGAAACCGCCGCCGCGCTCGGCGATCCGGACCGCCTGGCCCGCGAACTGCGCGCCGAGTACGGGCTGAAGGCCTGGGAAGAGAAGAAGAGCCCGCGCAGTGCGACCGGGGCGATTCTCGCCCTGCTGGGCCTGGGGCTGGTCGATGTGTTCATCGTCTCGGTCCTGCTCTTCCCGCTGCTCAGCGTCTTCTTCGCCATCGCCATCGTCGTTGTCTGCGCCTTCGTCATGGGCGGGGTGGTGATGATCGGCGGGCCGATCATCGGCTACGACGGCGGGGCGGGCGTCGCCTTCCTGGCGGGCCTGGGCCTCGTCGGCCTGTCCACCTGCATCGGCGCCCTGACCGTCATGGCCAGCGTCGCCCTGGTGAACCTCTCGGTCTGGTACGCCAGGCTGCACTTCCGGCTGCTGAAGCCGGCCATCGATCAGGTCTAGGGGAGAGAACCGCCATGATCCGCACACTCGCCATCATCGCCGGCGCCGGGTTCCTGACCTTCGTCGTCTGCCTCACCTCTGTCGTCGCCCTCGGCGGGCCGGAGATCGTCCGCGACGGCTTCGTCATCCCCGCCGTGCTCGAGCACATCGAACAGGGGGATGACTACGTCTCGCCGGACACGCCCCCGGCCCAGAAGACCTTTGCCTGGACGGGGACGGACGAACTGACCCTCGACCTGGCCGCCGACGTCACCCTGATCGAGGGCGACAAGCCCGGCATCGTGGTCACCGGCCTGCAGCGCGACGTCGACCAGGTGCGCGTCGAGGGCGGCCGGATCTTCTGGCAGGACGACGAGCGGACCCGCCGCCACATCGTCTGGAATGACGATCGCGGCCTGAAGATCGTCGTCACCGCGCCGAAGGTCAGCAAGGTCACCATCAACGGCTCGGCCGACCTGACCCTGGAGGGCTACAGCCAGCCCAGCCTGGCGGTCTCCATCGCCGGCAGCGGCGACGTGGACGGCCGGGGCGCCACCGAGCGGCTGACCGTCGATGTGGCCGGCTCGGGCGATGTCGACCTGCGGCAGCTGCCCGCGAAGACGGCGGCGCTCAGCGTGGCCGGCAGTGGCGACATCAGCGCCGACGCCACCGACGAGGCGGTCGTCAGGGTCTCCGGCTCCGGCGACATCAGCCTGGCGCGGACCCCCACGCGGCTGCAGCAGGACGTGGCCGGCAGCGGGGATGTCTATGTCGCCGGACGCAACATGAAGGTCGATGAAGACGAGGAATAGCCAGTAATCGTCGGCCAATCGTCGGAGAGTGTGGAGGGACGGGGTGACGAACGCCCCGTCCCTCCTTACGTTTAGGCCCATGAGCCTCCCCGCCCTCGCCCCCTCCCTGCTTGACGCCGCCGGCGTCGAGACCGATCGCGCCCGCGCCATCCTCTCCGAAGCCCTGCACGGGGCCGACGATGGCGAGCTGTTCCTCGAGCACAGCGAGAGCGAGGCCTTCGTCTTCGACGACGGCCGGCTGAAGACCGCCTCCTACGATTCGGGCGAAGGCTTCGGACTTCGCGTCGTGGCCGGCGAGACAGCCGGCTACGCCCACGCCAGCGAGATCAGCGAGGCCGCCTTCGGCCGCGCCGCCGATTCGGCCCGGCTGGCCAAGCGCGGCTACAGCGGCGTCGCGGCCGAGGGCCCGCGCAGTACCAACATCCGCCTCTATGGCGAGGACAATCCGGTCGCCTCCCCCGGCTTCTCGGAAAAGGTCGCCCTGCTGCAGGAGATCGACGCCTTCGCCCGCGCCCGCGACGGCCGCATCGTCCAGGTCACCGCCTCGATGGCCGGCGAGCGCCGGATCGTCGAGATCCTGCGGGCCGATGGCCGGCTGGTGCGCGACGTGCGGCCCCTGAGCCGCGTCAACGTGCAGGTGGTCGTCGAGAAGGACGGCCGCCGTGAGACCGGCACCAGCGGGGCTGGCGGCCGCGCCGGCTTCGAGACCTGGATCACCCCGGAGAGCTGGCAGGGCCAGGTCGACGAGGCCCTGCGCCAGGCGCTGGTCAACCTGGAAGCCATCGACTGCCCGGCCGGCGAGATGGACGTGGTCATCGGCCCCGGCTGGAACGGCGTGCTGCTGCACGAGGCGGTCGGCCACGGGCTGGAAGGCGACTTCAACCGCAAGGGCATCAGCGCCTTCTCCGGCCGCGTCGGCGAGCGCGTCGCGGCGCCGGGCGTCACCGTCGTCGACGACGGCACCCTGCCCGGCCGTCGCGGATCGCTGACCGTCGACGACGAGGGCACCCCGACCGAGCGCACCGTGCTGATCGAGGACGGCATCCTCACCGGCTACATGCACGACCGCCAGAGCGCGCGGCTGATGGACCTTACCCCGACCGGCAACGCCCGTCGCCAGTCCTACGCCCATATGCCGATGCCCCGGATGACCAACACCATCATGCTGGGCGGCCACCACACCCTCGAGGAGATGATCGCCTCGACAAAACGCGGCCTCTACTGCGCCTCGTTAGGCGGCGGCCAGGTGGACATCACCAACGGCAAGTTCGTCTTCCAGTGCACCGAGGCCTACCTGATCGAGGACGGCAGGATCACCCACCCGGTCAAGGGCGCCACCCTGATCGGCGATGGTCCGAACGCCCTGACGCGGGTGACGATGATCGGCGACGATTTCGCGCTCGACCCGGGCATCGGCGTCTGCGGCAAGGCGGGCCAGGGCGTGCCGGTGGGTGTGGGTCAGCCGAGCCTGAAGATCACCGGGCTGACGGTCGGCGGGACGGCGGTCTGACCGCCGGCCCAACTGATCAGCGGCAACATTTCACAGATTTAATCCACATTTCAGGCTTGTAACGTGCCCCTCCTCCGGGCCGCAGGCAGGTTGCCGTCACCTGACGGGCCGGGGGGCTCTGCAGGGGGAGACCTGAATGAGCCCGATTTTCGTCCTGCTGGCGGCCGCTTCGCCTGAAGTCATCGCCACGGCCGCGCCGGCCCCGGCGCTCGCCACGGCACAGGAAGTCGCGCCGGCCGCGGCCGAGGTCGTTCCGGCCGCCAGCCAGGGCGTCACCCCCTATCCCGCCAGCTTCTTCGCCGAGGCTTCGCCCAACTCGGCGATGGACATGATCGTCCGCATCCCCGGCTTCGCCTTCGATGGCGGCGACAGCGTGCGCGGCTACGGCGGCGCGGCGGGCAATGTGCTGATCGACGGCCAGCGCAACGCCTCCAAGTCGGAAGGGTTGGAAGATGCCCTGCGCCGCATCCAGGCCAAGGACGTCGAGCGCATTGACATCATCCGCGGCGGCGCTCCCGGCATCGACATGCAGGGCAAGACGGTGATCGCCAACGTCGTGCTTCGCAAGAATCGCGGGGGCAGCTGGCTGCTGGCCGTGGCCAACGCCGTCCACCAAGACGGCCGCACCCAGCCGGCCATGCGCTTCGAGGGCGCCGCCCCGGTCGGGCCCGGGACCTTCAACTGGTCGACCCTGTTCTACAAGGGCATCGATGACGGCGCCGGCGAAGGCGTCCAGCGCAGTGTCGACAACAGCGTCGTCACCCGCACCGCCTGGGACGAGACCGGCGACGGCTACGGCTACGACCTGAAAGCCGGCTGGAAGAGCCCGCTGTTCGGCGGCCGGGTGGCGATCAACTCGCGCTACCACCCGGACCTCTTCGAGCTGTCGGTCAACGCCTTCGACAACCCGCGCACCGACCGGCTGTTCGTGGTCAAGGACCGCAACGACCGCGTCGACGCGGAACTAGGCGGCAGCTGGGAGCGCGACTTCGGCCCGGCCAAGGTCGAGATCACCGCCCTGCAGACGCTGAGCGACACCGACTTCACCTCGCGGTTCGACGACGGCGCCGATACGGCCCTGTTCACCGAGAACGCCAAGCGGGGCGAGAGCATCGGCCGGGGCACCCTGCGCTACACCGTCTCGCCCAACCTGATCGTCGAGGGCGGCGGCGAGGCGGCGTTCAACTACCTGGACGCGGCCACCGACTATGCGGAGAACGGCGTGCCCGTCGTGCTGCCGCAGGCCAATGTCCGGGTCGAGGAGGAACGGGCCGAGGGCTTCCTGACCGCCAACTGGCGGCTCAACCCGCAATTCGCCGTCGAGGGCGGGCTGAAGGTCGAGGCCTCAACGATCAGCCAGACCGGGGCGACCAACCTCTCCAAGAGCTTCACCTACTACAAGCCGCGGCTGATCGCGACCTGGTCGCCGACCGGCCTTGACCAGGTGCGGGTGCGTATCGAGCGGGAAGTCGGGCAGCTGAACTTCCGCGATTTCGCCTCCTCGATCTCGCTGTCGACCGGCGGCACGGTGACGGCCGGCGGCGCCGACCTGGAGCCCAGCAAGACGACGGTGTTCGAGGCCGAGTATGAGCGCAAGTTCTGGAACGACGGCGCGGTCACGGTGAAATACACCCACGAGGAAATCACCGACGCCACCGACCGCATCCGGGTCACCGACATCGGCCAGTGCCCGCTGGTCGGCGGCCTGCCCGACACCAGCGACCTCGATTGCAACTTCGACGCCCCCGGCAATATCGGCGACGGGGTCAACGACGAGCTGGAGATCTCGCTGAACCTGCCCCTGGCCCGGCTGGGTGTCCCTGGCGGCCTGCTGCGGGCCAATGTCGAATGGACCAAGTCTGAGGTCACCGACCCGACCACCGGCGACAAGCGCCGGATCAGCGGCCAGAAGCCGCTCGAGTGGGAGATCCGCTTCTCGCAGGACCTGGCCAAGTACAAGACCCAGTGGGGGGTCGACGTCTTTGGCGCCTACGAAGAGCGCTACTACCGCTTTGACCGCGAGGACTCGCTGGCGCTGGAAACCTGGATCACCCTCTACGCCGAGTACAAGCCCCGGCCGGACCTCGCCATCCGCGTCGAGGCCCACAACCTGCTGGGCCGCGACCTGACCTACAGCCGCCAGCTCTACGACGCCCCCCGCGACACCGGCAGCGTCTACTACAGCGAGGTGCGGCCGCTGGACTATCCGTCCTTCATCTACGCCCGCATCCGCAAGACCTTCTGACCGACCTCCGCCGGCGTCGCCATGCCCTGCGACGCCGGCGACTAGGGGAGCGGCGCCCTGTCCTTCGGGTTGGTCCACCCCAGGCGGCGTCCCTCCGCCGGACCAACCCAGTCCCGCTGGACAGGGCGCCGCTCCCCCTCTTCTTCCGCCCATGAAAAAGGGCCCCGGATCGCTCCGGGGCCCTTCTTCTGTGAGTGCGACTGGCCTTAGGCCGGGTCGCGGGCCGGGCCCGACTGGCGGTCGCCGTCGATGGCCAGTTCGGCCGGCTGGT
>SDZP01000600.1 GCA_004144935.1 Caulobacteraceae bacterium
TCTTGGGGGCAACGGGGGGGAGGTCGGTCATGGCTGACTCTTTCGTCGATCGGTCAGAGGGCTTCGGCGCCGGAGATGATTTCGATCAGCTCCTTGGTAATCTGCGCCTGGCGGGTTCGGTTGTATTGGACGGTAAGCGCGCTGATCATGTCGCCGGCGTTACGCGTGGCGTTGTCCATGGCGCTCATCTGGCTGGCGTAGAAGCCGGCCATGTTCTCGAGCAGGGCGGAGAAGATCTGCACCGTGATGTTGCGCGGCAGCAGCGTCTCGAGGATGCCTTCCTCGCTGGGCTCGTATTCGTAGGCCGCGCCGCCGAGATCGGCCGGGGCGCCGCCGCCAGCGACCTGCGCCGGGATCAGCTGCTGGCCGGTCGGGATCTGGGTGACCACCGACTTGAAGCGGCTGAAGTAGAGGGTGACGACGTCGGTCTGGCCGGCTTCGTACAGCTCGATGATCTTCTCGGCGATCGGCTGGGCGGCCGACAGGGTCAGGTTGCGCTGCGCCGACAGGTCGTAGCTCTCGATGATCCGGTCGGGGTACAGCCGGCGCAGCGGCGGCAGCGCCTTCTTGCCGATCGTGATGATCTTCACGTCCTTGCCTTCGGCGATCAGCTTGCCGATCCGTTCGCGCGCCGCCCGGACGATGGAGGTGGTGAAGCCCCCCGCCAGGCCGCGATCGGCGGCGGCCACCACGATCAGGTGGCGCTGGTCGCTGCCGGTGCCGGCCAGCAGCTTGGGCGCGCCGTCGCCGGACACCCCCGAGGCCAGGTTGGCGATGACCGAGGCCATGCGCTCGGCGTAGGGGCGCGCGTTCTGGGCCGCGTCCTGGCTGCGGCGCAGCTTGGCGGCGGCGACCATCTGCATGGCTTTCGTGATCTTCTGCGTGGCTTTCACGCTGGAGATCCGATTGCGCATTTCCTTGAGGCTGGCCATCGAGGGCTACTCTCTCCTTCGGTCCAGCCGGGTTTAGGCGAACGTCGCGGTGAAGTCCGCGAGGGCAGCTTTGAGCTTGTCCTCGAGGTCGCCCGACAGAGCCTTGGTGGTGCGGATGGCGTCCAGCAGGTCCTGGTGCTTGCTGTGCAGGCGGCTCAGGAACTCGGTCTCGAAGCGGCGGACGTCGGCGGTGGCGATGCGGTCGAGGTAGCCACGGGTGCCGGCGTAGATCACGCAGACCTGCTCTTCGACCGACTGCGGCGCGTACTGGGGCTGCTTGAGCAGCTCGGTCAGGCGTTCGCCGCGGGCCAGCTGGCGCTGGGTGGCCGCGTCGAGGTCCGAACCGAACTTCGCGAAGGCGGCCATCTCACGGTACTGGGCCAGCTCGCCCTTGATCGGGCCGGCAACGGTCTTCATCGCCTTGATCTGGGCCGAGGAACCGACGCGGGAGACCGAGATACCGACGTTCACGGCCGGGCGGATGCCCTGGAAGAACAGGTCGGTTTCCAGGAAGATCTGGCCGTCGGTGATCGA
>SDZP01000601.1 GCA_004144935.1 Caulobacteraceae bacterium
CGAGGGCGACCACTACCGCACCCGGCTGACGCACAGCCTGGAAGTGGCGCAGATCGCCCGTTCGCTGGCGCACGCCCTGCGGCTGGACACAGACCTGGCAGAGACGGTGGCCCTGGCCCACGATCTGGGCCATCCGCCCTTCGGCCACGCGGGCGAGGATGAGCTTCAGGCCCAGATGGCCCCGTGGGGCGGGTTCGACCACAACGTCCAGACCTTCCGCGTTGTGACCAAGCTGGAGGAGCGCTATCCCCAGTTCGACGGCCTGAACCTGAGCTGGGAGACGGTCGAGGGCGTGGTCAAGCACAACGGTCCCGTCAGCCACCGGCTGGACGAGCCCGCCTGGAAGGCCATCGCCGACTATGCGCCCGGTTGGGACCTGCGGCTGGACAGTTTCGCCTCGCTGGAGGCGCAGGCCGCCGCCATCGCCGACGACATCGCCTACAATAACCACGACGTTGACGACGGGGTGCAGGCGGGTCTCTTCACCCTCGAGGACCTGATGGCGGTGCCGTTGATCGGCCCGGTGCTGCGTGGCGTGCGGGCCGACTGGTCCTCGATCAATGAGCGGATGGTGCGGATCGAGGCCGTGCGGCGGATGATCGGCGTCATGGTCGAGGACGTGCTGGCCGAGACCGGTCGACGGCTGGAGGCCGACAATATCCGCTCGACCGAGGATGTGCGCACGGCCTCGCGGACGCTGGTCGCCTTCTCGCCGGCCATGCTGGCGGATCTGGGCGTGCTGCGGAAATTCCTGTTCGAGCGGATGTATCGCCACTACCGCGTCAACCGGACCCGCAGTCAGGCGCGACGGATCCTGGCCGAGATGTTCCAGCTGTTCATGGCCGAGCCCGAGACCATGCCGCCGGAATGGTCGAAGCCGGCCCGCAGCGGCGACGAACCCAAACGCGCCCGCGTCGTCTGCGACTACATCGCCGGAATGACCGACCGCTATGCCATCGAAGAGCACAAGAAGCTGTTCAGCCTCGACCTCGCGCTGGATCTCTAGATGACAAGGCCGGCCGCTTCAGGCAGGCAAATGAGTCTGCGGCCTGAAAAAGGACTCGGGTGCGGATAGAGTGATGGGCCGACGCGGGCGATTCGCGGTCGGCGACGTTCCTGAGGCGCGGCCATGTCCCATGAAGATCCCTACCGTCCGAACTCGGGCCGCGACCGCGGCGCCTACACGCCCCCGACGGATGATGACCTGCCGTTCGATCGGGGCGGCTATGATCCCCGCCGGGGCGGTGGATCAGCGGGCGGCGGGGCCAAGGCGCCGCCGCTGACCCTGATCATCTCGGGCGTGGTCCTGCTGCTGCTCATCATCGCGGTGGTGGTCTATTACCGTGCCGGTCCGCGGTCCTCGAACGACGCCCCGCCCGAGATGATCAGGGTCAGCGGCGGCGCCTTGGCCCCGCCGCCCGCCGATCCGCCGCCCCGGCGGGGATCATAGCCGCCGCGCTCGAAC
>SDZP01000602.1 GCA_004144935.1 Caulobacteraceae bacterium
AACTCATCATCGCCGACGAGCCGACCGGCAGCGTGGACAAGGCCATGGCCGACAAGCTGCTGATGCTGTTCCAGGCGCTGAACCGGCTGGGCGCCACGGTCCTGATCGCCAGCCACGACGAGGCCCTGGCCGAGCGATCCGGCGCCTGGAACAGCATCAACAGCTTGTCGGCCATGGCCTTGTCCACGCTGCCGGTCGGCTCGTCGGCGATGATGAGTTCGGGATTGCCCATGACGGCGCGGGCGATGGCGAGGCGTTGCTTCTCGCCGCCCGACAGCATGGGCGGCCGCGCCTGCATCCGGTCGCCAAGGCCCACCCAGCGCAGCATCTCCTCGACGTCGCGATCATAGGTCTCGGGTTTTCGGCCCGCGACCCGCAGCGTCAGGGCGGCGTTCTCGAACAGGTCGAGGTGATCCAGCAGGCGAAAATCCTGGAACACCACCCCCATGCGACGGCGCAGTCCGGGCGCGGCGGAGGACGGCAGGCCGGTCACGTCCTGGCCGAACAGGGCGATCCGGCCGGAGGTGGGCCGCTCCGCCAGGGTCAGAAGCCTCAGCAGCGAAGACTTTCCCGCACCCGACGGCCCGGTAAGGAAGTGGAAAGAGCCGCGCGGCAAGATGAGGTTAACGTCCCGAAGCACGTCGGGCGAATCAGCATAGCCGAAACCCACGCCCGATAGGCGGACGGTTTCGGGCGCAGGTTCATCGGCGGCGGCGAGACGGGGCGGAGCAGTCATAGTTTTCTAATGGATCGGGGCGAGGTCGCCCCAACGGGAGGGGGCTTTGAGGCTCCACAGTCAGACCGCATGATACTGACCTGCCCGTCCTGCGCCACCAGCTATTTCACGCCTGACGAGGCGATCGGTCCCAATGGCCGCCGCGTGCGCTGCCGCACCTGCGCCCACGTCTGGCACGCCTCATTGGCCGAGGAGCCGCTGGAGCTTTCCGAGCCGCCCGAAACCGCAGCCACCCAGCAGCAGGCCGGCTTCGGCAAGCGCGACGAGACCCCGGAAAGCCTGGCCGAGACCCCGGCGCCCGAACTGCCCAAGGCCTTCCGCGCCCGCGCCGAACAGCAGCGCCGGGTGCGCCGCGCCGCCACCCACGGCGCCGTCTGGGCCGGACTGGCCAGTCTGTTCGTGGCCATCCTGGGCGCGGCCTGGCTGTTCCGCGTCGATGTGGTGCAGGTCTATCCCCGGGCGGCCGCCGCCTACGGCATGGTCGGCCTGCCGGTGAACCCGGTCGGCCTTCAGTTCGAGGCCGTGGGCGCCAGGCCCTCGCCGACGGACCCCTCCATGGTTCTGGTCTCGGGCGCCCTGAGGAATGTGCGCGACCGCGAGGTCGTGGCCCCCGCCGTGCGACTGGCCCTGCTGGACGCCCAGGGTGCGGAGATCGGCTTCAAGATCGTCACCATCGATGCCGCCCCGGTCCTGCCCGGCGGGGTCCAGGGCTTCGCCGCCATTATTC
>SDZP01000184.1 GCA_004144935.1 Caulobacteraceae bacterium
ATGCACCAATCGCTCGACGAAAAACTCCAGATGCCCCCGAGGGTTGGCGGGCAACGGCCAGGTATCGACCTTCTGGGCAATAGCCTTGAACGCCAGTGCGCACTTCGAACGAGGGAACGCTTCGTAGACCGCACGCTGCTTTTGCACGGCCTTGCGCACACACTCGTCATAGGGAACTGCGCCGACGTATTGTAACGCCACATCGAGGAAACGATCCGTGACCTTGGTCAACTTGGCGAACAGGTTGCGCCCTTCCTGCGGGCTCTGGGCCATGTTGGCCAGCACGCGGAAGCGGTTCATGCCGTAGTCACGGTTAAGCAGTTTGATCAGGGCGTAGGCATCGGTGATCGAGGTGGGTTCGTCGCACACCACCAGCAGGACTTCTTGCGCTGCGCGTACAAAGCTGACCACCGACTCGCCGATCCCGGCGGCGGTGTCGATCACCAGCACGTCGAGGTTGTCGCCGATATCGCTGAAGGCCTGGATCAGGCCGGCGTGCTGCGCCGGGCTCAGGTGCACCATGCTCTGGGTGCCGGAGGCCGCCGGCACCACGCGAATGCCGCCAGGGCCCTGCAACATCACGTCACGCAGTTCGCAGCGGCCTTCGATCACGTCGGCCAGGGTGCGCTTGGGGGTCAGGCCCAGCAATACGTCGACGTTGGCCAGGCCAAGGTCGGCGTCCAGCAACATGACCCGGCGGCCGAGCTCGGCCAACGCCAGGGACAAGTTCACTGACACATTAGTCTTGCCGACGCCACCTTTGCCGCCGGTCACCGCGATCACCTGTACGGGATGCATGCTGCCCATGTTCGTTCTTTACCTTGTCTAGACCGAGGCCACACCAGTGGCTGCCAGTTCGATTGCTCGAGTAATTCCTGGCAACCCTACGATGCAGGAAGATTGTGCTTGCCTAACGTTCTTCACCTCAGCCAACTCGCTTGTCGGGGCTGTGGTAGAGACCCGCGAACATATCGGCCATGGCCTCTTCGCTGGGCTCTTCTTGCATTTGCACGCTCACTGCGCGGCTGACCAACTGGTGCCGGCGCGGCAAATGCAAGTCGTCGGGAATGCGCGGCCCATCGGTAAGATAGGCAATCGGCAGTTCCTGACTGATGGCCAGGCTCAGCACTTCGCCGAGACAGGCCGTTTCGTCCAGTTTGGTCAGGATGCACCCGGCCAGACCGCAACGCTTGTAGCTATGGTACGCGGCGCTGAGCACCTGCTTCTGGCTGGTAGTAGCCAGCACCAGGTAGTTGCGCGCATTGATGCCGCGTCCGGCCAGGCTTTCGAGCTGCATGCGCAGGGCCGGATCGCTGGCTTGCAGGCCCGCGGTGTCGATCAACACCACACGCTTGCGCAGCAAGGGTTCCAGCGCCTGTACCAATGACTGGCCCGGATCGACCTGAGTCACCGATACATTGAGAATGCGGCCCAGGGTCTTGAGTTGTTCCTGGGCACCGATGCGAAAGCTGTCCATGCTCACCAGGGCCACGCTCTGGGAACCGTACTTGAGCACATAGCGAGCTGCCAGCTTGGCCAGGGTGGTGGTCTTGCCCATGCCGGCCGGGCCGACCATGGCAATCACGCCACCTTCTTCGAGCGGTTCCACTTCAGGTGTACGGATCATACGCGCCAAGTGCGCCAGCAGCATCCGCCATGCCTGCCGAGGTTCGTTGATTTCGCTGGTCAGGCTGAGCGAGACCCGGCGGACCGGGTTGAACAGGCCGCGCGGAACGCCGCCGGACATCATCGCCTGCCGCACCGCCGGCCGGGCGGAGGCGGCGACGCGGGGTTCGGCATAGGTGGGCGGGGCCGGCGGCTCGGCGGGCGGCATCACGCGGGCGTGGATCGCCGCCTGGGCGTCCGGGGCCGGCGAGGCGTCGGCGCTGGCCAGCTGGACGACAGGCGGGCCGGACGGCGAGCGGCCGGGCGCGCCGGCCAGCTCGAGGGCCGGACCGGCGGCGGCGATGGGGGTGTCGTCGAAGCGGCTGGTGCGGATCGGCGCGTCCGGATCGTCCGGCACCCGGCCGGTCCCGGCGAAGGCGCTGGTGAAGTCGGCGTCCTTCATCAGGCTGGTGTCGGAAAGGCCGTCGGAGCCGGCGCCGGTGACCGAAACAGCCGACACGGCCGCTACCGCTGCGGCGGTCAGGCTGGTCAAGGCGATCCCGGCGACGAGCCGCATCAAAGCCCCCGAATACTTCCCCTGAAGGAAAGTTAACGGGAAGCCGGGCGGGCGCAAGCCCAGTCGCGGGGCAGGCGAGCCCGCCGGTATCACTTTTGGTGTCGCTGCCCGGGAGAGTGGCGGATCAGTGCGCCGGCGGGCGCCTGGGGACGGGCTTGTCGTCTTCCCTGGGCGGCGGCGTCTTGGCGAACTTCTGGCCGTGCTGCGGCTGGGCCGCGGGGCGGACGGCGTCGTGCAGGGAGGGGTCCTGGTGCTGGAAATCAGAGGTCATGACGCGACTCCAATATTCAGGCGGCCGTGGCGAGATCCTCGGCGGCTGAGACCGTAACTTTCACGCTGAGGTCGTGTTCCCCCGGATCGCCGATCAGGGTTCCGCTGACCGGCGCCGCCTCGCGCGGCGTGCGGCTGACGGCGACGGGGATGAGGTCGGGGGACTCGGCCAGGCCGTTGGTGGGGTCGAACTCGGTCCAGCCAAGATCCGGGAGGAAGACCTCGCACCAGGCATGGGTGGCCCCGGCCCCGCGCAGGGTGGCGGCGGGGCTGTGCAGGTAGCCGGTCACGAAGCGGGCGGCGTAGCCGACGCGGCGCAGGGCCTCGACCATCAGCCAGGCGAAGTCGCGGCAGGTGCCGCCGCGCAAGGCCAGGGTCTGGGCCGGCGTCTGCACGCCCTCCTCGTAGCGGGCCTTGTAGGCGAAGGTGTCGATCGTCCGGGTCATGCGCAGCAGGAAGTCCAGCGCCGCCTCGCCGGGCTCGGCCATCTGCTCCTTCAGCCAGGCGGTGACGATGGGATCGTCCTCGCTGTCCGGCGCCATGAAGGGGGCCAGGGCCGCGCGGTCGTCCCGGCTGTAGACGATCGGCATGGCGGTGTGGGGATTGTCCGGCTGGAACGGCAGCAGGGGCGCGGGGAAGCGCTCGATGACCAACTGGCTGACGATGACCAGCTCGGTCGCCTCGCCCTTGGGGGTGAACCAGCAGACGCAGTTGCTGTAGGCGTCGTAGGTCCAGCGGATCGGACCGGGCGGACCGACCGCCAGCGACGCCTTCTCGACCTTCAGGCCATGGCTGTCGCGGGGCCGCAGCAGAAGGCGCTGCGGTCCGAACGCCACCGGCTTTTCATACCGGTAGCGGGTTTCATGCTGGATCATCAATCGGGTCACGGGGGCGGAACCACGCGCGAAGCCTTTGGTTCCAAAGCCTTTTTGTGACAGGGGCGTGGACAGAACGAAAACAGAACAATAGAGTGGCCCCATGGCCGTGCTCGATCTGAAGCGTAAACTCTCCATCCTCTCCGACGCGGCGAAATACGACGCCTCCTGCGCCTCCTCCGGATCCACCAAACGGGACTCGGTAGGCGGCAAGGGGGTGGGCTCCACCGAGGGCATGGGCATCTGCCATGCCTATGCGCCGGATGGGCGATGCATCAGCCTGCTGAAAATCCTGCTGACCAACTTCTGCATCTACGACTGCGCCTACTGCATCAACCGGGTGAGCTCGAACGTGGCCCGTGCGCGGTTCACGGTGCAGGAGGTGGTCGACCTGACGCTGGGTTTCTACAAGCGCAACTACATCGAGGGTTTGTTCCTGTCCTCGGGGATCATCAAGTCCGGCGAATATACGCTGGAGGAGATGGTGCGGGTGGCGAAGTCCCTGCGGCTCGACCACGATTTCCGGGGCTACATCCATCTGAAGCTGATCCCGGAGGCCTCGCCGGCCCTGGTGCTGGAGGCCGGGCTCTATGCCGACCGGGTGTCGATCAACATCGAGTTGCCCAGCGACGCCAGCCTGACCAACCTGGCGCCCCAGAAGGACGTGCGGGTGATCAAGAAGGCGATGGGCGGGGTCAAGCTGGCCATCGACGAGGGCAAGGAGAAGGGCCGCAAGACCCGGCCGCCGAGGTTCGCGCCGGGCGGGCAGTCGACGCAGCTGATCATCGGGGCGGACGCCTGCAGCGACGGCGAGATCCTGGGCCGCAGCGCCCGGCTCTACGGCGGCTATGGCCTGAAGCGGGTCTATTACTCGGCCTTCAGCCCGATCCCCGACGCCTCGCGCAGCCTGCCGCTGGAGCGGCCGCCGCTTCTGCGCGAGCACCGGCTGTACCAGGCCGACTGGCTGATGCGGTTCTACGGCTTCGAGCGGAACGAGATCGTCGCCGATGAGGGCAACCTCGACCTGGCCATCGATCCCAAGCTGGCCTGGGCGCTGGCGCACCGGGAGGCGTTTCCGGTGGATGTGAACACCGCCGACCGCGAGGCGTTGCTGCGTACGCCGGGGCTGGGGGTGAAGACGGTGGACCGGATGATCGCCCTGCGCCGCCAGAAACGGCTGCGGCTGGAGGATGTGAAGCGGCTGGCGCGGGGCGTGGAAAAGGTGAAGCCGTTCATCGTGGCGGCGGACTGGACGCCGGGTTCGCTGACCGACCGGTTGAACCTGCGGGCGCAGGTGGCGCCGGAACAGCCGAGGCTGCTGTGAGGCAGGTCCGGCTGGCGGGGCAGACCGATTTCGAGGGCTGGCGGCAGGCGGCGCGGTCCCTGCGTCTGCAGGGGGTGGAGCCGAACCATGTGGTCTGGACGGTGGCCGGGGAGGGCGACATGTTCGCCGAGCCGGTCGGCGGGGCGGAGGAGAGAGAGCTGGTCGCCGCGCCGGCCTTCCGTACGCCGCGGGCCTTCGTCGATCTGGCGCAGGACGTCATCTGCCATCGCGACGCCGAGCGCTTCGACCTGCTGTACCGGCTGCTCTGGCGTCTGCAGGAGGCGCCGAACCTGATGCTGGACATTACCGACCCGGACGTCGCCCGGGCCCGGGAGATGGCCAAGAACGTCTCCCGCGCCAGCCACAAGATGAAGGCCTTCGTCCGCTTCCGGCGGCTGGAGGGGACCGAGCCGCAGGCCTATGCGGCCTGGTTCGAGCCGGCCCATTACGTGGTCGAGCGCACCTCCGGCTTTTTCGTGCGGCGATTCACGGGGATGGTGTTCTCGATCCTGACGCCGGACCTGTGTTGCCACTGGGACGGGGAGGAGCTCAGCTTCACGCCCGGCGTGTCGCGCGACCAGGCGCCCAGCGACGACGTGCTGGAGGACTATTGGCGCACCTACTACGCCTCGATCTTCAATCCGGCGCGGCTGAAGGTGAAGGCCATGCAGGCCGAGATGCCCAAGCGCTACTGGCGCAACCTTCCGGAGGCCAGGCTCATTCCCGACCTGATCGCCAACGCCGGGACAAGGACCGCCGAGATGGTCGCCGCCGCGCCGACAAGACCCGCCCGCCACGCCGCCAAGGCGGTTCGCGCCGATGTGGCCGAGCTTGTTTCGGGCGAGGGCCAGCCGATGTCGCTGGAGGAGCTGGCGGCTGGGGTGGACGGATGCCGCCGCTGCGACCTGTGGAAGGACGCGACGCAGGGCGTGCCGGGCGAGGGCTCGCTGAACGCCAGACTGATGTTCGTCGGCGAGCAGCCGGGGGACCAGGAAGACCTGGCGGGCCGGCCGTTCGTCGGGCCGGCCGGCCAGGTGTTCAACCAGGCGCTGGCGGCGGCCGGGGTGCCGCGCGAGGAGACCTATGTCACCAACGCGGTAAAGCATTTCAAGCACGAGCTGCGCGGCAAGCGGCGGATCCACAAGACGCCGGTGACGCCCGAGATCGTCGCCTGCCGCTGGTGGCTGGAGGGCGAGCGGCGGCTGATCCGGCCGCGGGTGATCGTGGCGCTGGGGGCGACAGCGGCGCTGTCGGTGTTCGGCAAGGCGACGCCGATCAAGGCCAATCGCGGGCGGGCGATCCAGCTGCCGGACCAGGCGCAGGGGGTGGTGACCTATCACCCGTCGTTCCTGCTGCGCGTGCCGGACGCGAAGGCCAAGGCAGAGGGGTTTGCGGCGCTGGTGGAGGATCTGGCGCTGGCTTGGAAGTTGGCGGCCTGACGTTAGAGTGGGGCATGACGCCGGCCCTGCGAAACGCCCTGGAAGAGTCTACGCCGAATTACGCTCACCAACGCCGGCGCGGATCGACGGCTGTCCTTGTTGCATCGACCGCAAGACGGTCGGCGCGCTGCATGTCCGGGCCCTGCGGGAACTGACGGATGAGGATCTCGGAGCCTATGCGGCGTCGGTCTTTCTGACCGTCGGGGATTTGGCCGACTTCCGTTATTTCCTGCCGCGCATTCTGGAACTGGCGATCACCATGCCGTCCTTTTCCATCGGCCTGGAAGTGGTGCTGGGAAAACTGGCCCTGGCTGACTGGAAATCCTGGAGCCGGCGGGAGCAGGAAGCAATCGGGCGGGTGATCGACATCTGGTTCGACGATGTCGCCGTCAGCTGCGCCAAGGATTGGGACGGTTTTGACGGGACGGTGGACGACCTGCTCTGCGCCATCGGCCGGACCGGCCTTGACCCGATCGTCTACATCGAGCGCCTGCTGCCCGAGGATCGCAGCTTTGCGCTCAATGTCCTTTGGGAAGAGAACCGCAACAGTCTCCGGCAGCGCGGCCGGATGACGAACGCGTTCTGGGGGGACGATGCAGTCCACGCGGCCGTTGTCGCCCGCCTGATGGCGGACGACATCCAGGCCATCGTCGCCTAAAGCTTCACCGGCTCCATCTTCGGCGTCAGCAGGTGAACCACGCCCAGCGCCAGCAGGTAGGCGCTCGCGGCGACGACGAATATCGGCGTGTAGCTGCCGATCCTGTCCAGCACCCAGCCGGCGTACTTGGCCATGGCCATGCCGCCGATGGCCCCGATCATGCCGCCGATGCCGACCACCGAGCCCACCGCCGAGCGCGGGAAGACGTCCGAGGGCAGGGTGTAGAGG
>SDZP01000004.1 GCA_004144935.1 Caulobacteraceae bacterium
CCCTTTCACCCCGTGGGGGAGGGACAGGGTTAACCCACCCCCCTGCGTTGCAGACGCCGCAGGGCGAGGGCCAGGCCCAGTCCGACAGCGATGCCGGTGCTGTTGGCCAGCGCGTCCCAGGCGTCGCCCTGCCGCCCCAGCCCCATGGTCGACTGCAGGATTTCCACCCCGACGCCACCCAGGAACAGCCCGACCGCCAGCCGGCCCAGGCGTGCGGGGAAGGCCCAGGCGCCCAGCAGCGCCAGGCCGAGGTAGGCGAGGGCGTGCTCGGCCTTGTCCCAGAAGGTCAGTCCCTGCGGCAGGTCCTCGACCGGACTGAGCGACAGCCAGGCGATGACGCAACAGGCGACGGCGAAGAGGGCGATGCGGAAGGGGACGGGAACGGTCATGCGCCGCCAAGGTGACGCGCGCCGCGTCTGCCGCAAGAGGAGATTTGGTGGAGACGATGGGTGGAAAGCCCAGTATGCGTTCGGCGCGCAGAACCAAGGGGCGACGATGACGATCAAGGCGGTGATCTGGGATTTTGGCGGGGTGATCACCTCCTCGCCGTTCGAGGCGTTCAACCGCTACGAGGCGCAGAAGGGCCTGCCGCACAACCTGTTCCGGACCGTCAACTCGACCAACCCGGACGACAACGCCTGGGCCCTGTTCGAGCGCAACGAGATCGACGCGCCCGGCTTCGACGAGATGTTCCACAGGGAATCCACGGCGTTCGGCCATCCGGTGCGCGGGGCCGAGGTCCTGGGCCTGCTGTCGGGCGACGTGCGGCCGGGGATGGTGGCGGCGCTGAAGGCCTGCAAGGCGGTCTTCAAGGTCGGCTGCATCACCAACAACGTCCAGACCGGCCACGGCGCCGGCATGGCCGGCACCAGCGACAAGGCCGCCCAGGTGGCGGGCGTCATGGAATTGTTCGACGCGGTCATCGAGAGCAGCAAGGCGGGGGTGCGCAAGCCCGACCCGCGCATCTACCAGATGATGTGCGAGCTCCTGGTCGTCGAGCCCTCGGACTGCGTCTACCTCGACGACCTCGGCATCAACTGCAAGCCGGCCGCCGCCCTGGGGATGAAGGCGATCAAGGTGTCGAGCGAGGCGCAGGCGCTGGCGGAACTCAGCGCGGTGACGGGGCTCGAGCTCGGATGACCCGCCCCACCAGGATCGGCGCCGCCGAGGCCCTCAAATCCCTGCCCAACTGGACCGCCGCCGACGGTGAGCGCGACGCCATCCTGCGCACCTTCAGGTTCAAGGACTTCAACGCCGCCTTCGGCTTCATGACCCGCGTCGCCTTGGCGGCCGAGAAGCTCGACCACCATCCCGAATGGTTCAATGTCTACAACCGGGTCGAGGTGCTGCTCAGCACCCATGACGCCGATGGCGTGACCAGCCTGGACGTCACCCTCGCCCAGATCATGGACGAGGCGGCCGCCGCCCTCTAACCAGTGTTCGAAAGAACATCGGGAGGACGATCCATGGCTTCGACTTCAGGCCGCGTGGCCGGCAAGAAGGCCTTCATCACCGGCGGCGCCCAGGGCCTCGGGGCCGGGGCCGCCCGGCGGCTGGCCGAGGAGGGCGCTCACGTCGCCCTGGCCGATCTCAACCTCGAGGGCGCGCAAGGCGTCGCCGACGAACTGAACGCCGCCCACGGCAAGGGCACGGCCTTCGCCTACCGGCTCGACGTCACCCAGGAAGACCAGTGGGTCGACACCCTGTTCCGCGCCAACGCCGACATGGGCGGCATTTCGGTGCTGCTCAACAATGCCGGCATCAGCCGCGGCGCCGACATCGAAAACTGCACCCTCGACGACTTCCGCATGACGATGAGCGTCAACGTCGACAGCGTCTTCTTGGGCGCCAAGCACGCCATCCGCTACCTGCGCGACAACCAGCCGGGCTCGATCATCAACATCAGCTCGATCGCCGGCCTGATCGCCAACCACAACGGCCCGGCCTATAACGCCTCCAAGGCCGCCGTCTGGCTGCTCAGCAAGAACATCGCCCTCTACTGCGCCAAGCAGAAGCTGGACGTCCGCTCCAACTCCATCCACCCGACCTTCATCGACACGCCGATCCTGGACCCGATCCGGGCCCGGTTCGGCAAGGAGGAGGGCGAGGCCAAGCTCGGCCGCCAGGTGCCGCTCGGCCGCATCGGCACCCCCCGCGACATCGCCGACGCGGTGCTCTACCTGGCCTCCGACGAGAGCCGCTTCATGACCGGGGCCGAACTGAAGCTGGACGGCGGCATCTCGGCGATGTGATCGGGGCTGGGGCCGGGCCGGGATGACCGGTGTCTGGCCGCCTTCCACGCCCGACATCCCAACCCACCGAATGTCCTCGCGAAGGCGGGGACCCATAAGCCATCGGCCGCTTCCCGAGGCCGGTGAGAAGGCGACCTCCGCATGGATGCCCGCCTTCGCGAGCAGGACCGGTGAATGGGATAGGGAACGAGGCCTGACTTTCTCCGGTTCGCACCCGGACGTCAGTTCACCAAAATCGTCCCGATCAGCAGCTTTGCGCCCGGCTTGCCGAGCAGGCGGTCGGTCTCGCGCTGGCATCTCAGCGCCAGGTAGTCGGCGTCCGGCGGCATCGCGGCGGGCAGGCCGGCGGCGTACATCTGCAGCACCTGGGTGTAGGCCGCCCGCAGGCGAGGGGTCGAGGCGTTGGCGCGCTCGCGCAGGGCCTCGTTCTCGACGTCGATGCCGACCTCCATGGTGATCACGCCCCGGCTGCCGTTGCGGCGCATGATGGAGGCGGTCAGGGTCTGGATCTGGATGAAGCTGGCGCCGCCGCCCTTCTTCTTCTCGCCGCCGCTGGCCATTGCCGGCGGCGCAAGAGCGGCCGTGGGGGCCAGGGCGAGCAGGGCGGCAAGGGCGAGACGGCGATCCATCACCCCGACATACGCGCCCATGGTTTATGCGTGCTTTACGCGCAGGTGACAGATTCAGCGCATCGGCCCAGATTCGCGGCCGATCTGGAGTTGTTGATGACCCGATTCGCGCCCAAGACCCTCGATCTGGACGGCCAGGTGATCCTTGTCACCGGCGGCACCGGCTCGTTCGGCAAACGGTTCATCGAAACCGTGCTGACCCGCTATTCGCCCCGCAAGCTGATCGTCTACAGCCGCGACGAGCTCAAGCAGAGCGAGATGCAGCAGGACCTGCGCGAGAAGTTTTCGCCGGAAGACTATTCGAAGATGCGCTTCTTCCTCGGCGACGTGCGCGACCGCTCGCGCCTCACCCTGGCCCTGCGCGGGGTCGATATCGTCATCCACGCCGCCGCCCTGAAGCAGGTGCCGGCGGCCGAGTACAATCCCTCCGAATGTATCCAGACCAATGTGGTTGGGGCCGAGAACGTGGTCTGGGCCAGCCTGTCCAACCGGGTGCGGCAGGTGGTGGCGCTGTCGACCGACAAGGCCTGCAACCCGGTCAACCTCTATGGCGCGACCAAGCTGGCCTCGGACAAGACCTTCGTAGCGGCCAACAACCTGTCGGGCGATCTCGGCTGCCGCTTCTCGGTGGTGCGCTATGGCAACGTCGTCGGCTCGCGCGGCAGCGTGGTGCCCCTGTACAGGCGCCTGATCGCAAAGGGCGCGACCAGTCTGCCGATCACCGACGCCCGCATGACCCGCTTCTGGATCACCCTCGACGAGGGGGTGGAGTTCGTCCTGTCCTCGCTGGAAATCATGCGCGGCGGCGAAATCTTCGTGCCCAAGATCCCTTCGATGGCCATGCCAGACCTGGCCCGCGCCATGGCCCCTGACGCCGAGATCGAGATCGTCGGCATCCGGCCGGGCGAGAAGCTGCACGAGATCATGGTCGGCGCCGACGACGCCCGCCAGACCTGCGAGATGGACGACCGCTATGTCATCGAGCCGGCCTTCGTCGAATACGCCCGCGAGGTGTTCGGAGAGAAGGACGGCGCCCGGCCGGTCGCCGAGGACTTCGCCTACGCCAGCGACAGCAACACCGAATGGCTGAGCCCGGATGGCCTGCGGGCCATGCTGGAGGCGCAGGGGGTCTGATGACCGGACCCGGGCCCTTCCTGCCCTACGGCCGCCAGACGATCGAGGAGGACGATATCGCCGCGGTGGCCGAGGCGTTGCGCGGCGACTTCCTGACCACCGGCCCGACGGTCGAGGCCTTCGAGACGGCGTTCGCCGCCAAGGTCGGCGCCGGCCATGCGGTGGCCTGTTCCAACGGCACGGCCTCGCTGCACCTGGCCATGCTGGCGCTGGGCGTCGGACCGGGCGACAGCTGCATCGTCCCCTCGATCACCTTCCTGGCCACCGCCAACTGCGCGGCCTACGTCGGGGCGGAGGTGGTGTTCGCCGACGTCGACCGGGACAGCGGACTGATGACGCCGGAAACCCTGGCCGAGGCCCTTTCGCGGGCGACCGGGCCGGTGAAGGCGGTGCTGCCGGTGCACCTGCGCGGCGACGTCTGCGACCTGCCTGGCCTGGCGCGGCTGGCCGACGAGGCGGGGGCGGTGCTGGTCGAGGACGCGCCTCATGCCCTGGGGTCGAAGATGGATTTCGGCGGCGGGCCGGAGCGGGTCGGCGATTGCGCCCATTCGGCCATGGCCAGCTTCTCCTTCCACCCGGTGAAGACCATCGCCACCGGCGAGGGCGGCATGCTGACCACCAACGACCCGGCGCTGGCGGCGCGGCTGAAATCCCTGCGCAGCCACGGCATGACCCGGCCGCCCGGCGCCGATCCCTGGGTCTACGAGATGGCGCAGCCCGGCTTCAACTACCGCCTGCCGGACATCAACTGCGCGCTCGGCCTGTCGCAACTGGGCAAGCTGGACCGTTTCACCGCCCGCCGACGGGCGCTTTCCGCCCTCTACGCCGAGCGCCTGGCGCCGCTGGCCAACGCCGTCCGCCTCGCCGAAAGTCCGGCAGGCTCCGACCCGGCCTTGCACCTGCTCTGCGTGCTGATCGATTTCCAGGCCCTGGGCGTGACCCGGGCGGAGGTGGTGGCCCGGCTCGCCGCCGCCGGCATCGGCAGCCAGGTGCACTACATTCCCGTCCACACCCAGCCCTACTGGCGAGCCCGCAACGGCGATCTCGATCTGCCCGGCGCGCAGGCCTGGTACGACCGCTGCCTCAGCCTGCCGCTGTTTCCGGCGATGGCCGACGGCGATGTCGAACGGGTGGCGGCGGCGCTCGAGGCGGCCTTGGGGCTCTAGCGCGTGGCCTTGCCGGTCAGCCGCGCATAGACGGCGATGGCCCGCTCCGGATGGCGAGTGAACAGGAAATAGCCAACCGTCAGCCCGGCGAAGGTCGCCAGCAGCACCGGCTGCGGCACGTCGGCGCGCAGGGCCAGGGCGGCGCCGAGGCCGAGCGCCAGGGAGAGGGCGCAGAGCGTGACCACCACACCGGTGACGCTGAAGCCCCCGTCCAGCATCAGGTGGTGGGCGTGGGTGCGGTCGGCGTGGAAAGGCGAGCGACGGTGCATGAGGCGGCGCACGATCAGCACCAGGCAATCGATCAACGGCGGCGCGATCAGGAAGGGCGCCAGCACCGGGGTGACCGGATAGACCGGGTTCTGGGTCAGGCGGAAGGCGGCCCAGGCGATGATCAGTCCAAGGTAGGCGCTGCCGGAATTGCCCAGGAAGATCCTTGCCCGCTTGCGCCAGGGCAGGCGCAGGTTGAAAGCCAGATAGGCGACCACCGCCCCGACGATGACAGTCAGGCCGTGGGCGAGGTCGGCGTTGCCCGCATAGAGCGAGGCGACCACCAGCATGCCCAGGGTGCAGACGCACAGCGACCCGGCCAGGCCGTCGATGCCGTCGGCCATGTTCAGGGCGTTGATCAGTCCGACCGTGGCGATGATGGTGAAGGGGACGGACAGGTAGCCGAGATCCAGCGGCCCCAGGCCGAACACCGGTCCGATCTGAGCCACCCGCACGTCGCCGATCAGCACGATGGCCAGGGCCGCCGCGGTCTGGGCCAGCACCCGGATCGGCCAGGGAAGATCGTAGATGTCGTCCAGCACCCCGGTGATCACCAGGATGATGGCGGCGACGCCCAGGCCGACCACCTGAACGTTCGGCGGGGTCAGGGCCAGGGCGGGCAGGATGGTGCCGACCGCGATGGCCAGTCCGCCGGTGACCGGCGTCGGCGCCGCATGGTCCTTGCGGCCGCCCGGCTTGTCCACAAGACCGAGCCGGGTCGCGAACGGCGACAGCAGGAAGATGATGGCGGTGACGGCGCTGAAGGCCGCGATGAACTCGAGGGCGGCGGTCCGCAGGAAGTCGACCGTCGGAAACACCCTCGAATATCCCCCCAAGATATCGGCCGAAGCCGCGGGCCCGGCGCCGGCCGCACAGGAAGGCTGTCCCTTAGAGGCGCCGCCGCAAGCTGGCAACCGACGTTCGGAAAGAAACCCTGTGTTGGCCGGCCTTCATAATATTGAAAAAATTGGCAACTTTGTTCACGCGAGACCCGACGTTGGCGTCAACCGCGGCGCGGTTGCCACAAGTCTTGTGCAGTTGGGCGAGCAGGTCCGCGGTAACGCTGTTTGCGCCTTGACCTCATGAGGGTGCGGCAGGATAACGCACGTCGGGTGGGCGGGCGTCATTCTTCGAGGCGCGCGCTTTCGCGCGTCCGCAGGTCGAGGTCCGCAAAGGGACTGGTTTTGGAGTTGCGGGTTTGATCGACCTTCACTGCCACATGGTTCCCGGCATCGACGACGGCGCGCCCGATCTCGAGACGGCGCTGGCCATGGCCCGCTGCGCCGTCGAGGACGGCATCGAGATCGTCGCCTGCACGCCACACATCTTTCCCGGGCTGTACGAGAACAGCGGCCCACAGATCCGCCAGGCGGTGGCCGCCCTGCAGGAGCAGCTCGACCGCGAGGAAATTCCCCTCAAGCTGACCACCGGGGCCGACGTCCAGCTGTGCGTCGACCTGGTCAGCGGCCTGCGCAACGGCCGAATCCTGAGCCTTGGCGACACGCGCTATTTCCTGTTCGAGCCGCCGCATCACACCGCCCCGCCGCGCATCGAGGACACGGTGTTCGCGGCCATGGCCGCCGGCTACCACCCCATCATCACCCACCCCGAACGGCTGCACTGGATCGAGAGTCACTACGAGACCATGGTCCGCATCGCCAAGGCCGGCGCCTGGATGCAGCTCACCTCGGGATCGTTGACCGGCCGCTTCGGCAAGCGGCCGCTGTACTGGTCCGAGCGCATGCTGGACGAGGGCCTGGTTCACATCCTGGCCACCGACGCCCACAACATGCGCAACCGCCGCCCGCTGCTGTCGCCGGCCCGAGACGCCGTCGCCCAGCGGCTGGGCGAGCAGGCCGCCATCGACATGGTCGTCACCCGCCCGCGCGCCGTGCTCGACAACCGGCCGCCCTCGATGCTGCCTGACGCCGTCGGCGCGCCGAAGGCCCCCCCAACGGGGCTGGGGTTCCTGCGGCGTTTGTTTAAAGCAGCCTGACGAGGCTATGATGCGTCCGAGTTACGCAGTGGGGAACTATCCATGATCCGTGCCCTGGTTTTTGCGCTGGCGACCAGCCTGCTGCTTGTCGCCTGCTCGAGCGGTGGGTCCGGCAAGATGGCCGATGGCGCGATCTACGGCACGGCCATGCCGCCGCCCGATCCGACCCGCGCCGTCGTCGGCGCCGAGGAATACCGTGTCGGTCCGATGGATATTCTCGACATCAGCGTCTACCAGGCCCCCGACCTGACCCGGGTGGTCCAGGTCGACGCCTCCGGCCAGATCGGCATGCCGCTGATCGGTTCGGTGCCGGTGGCCGGCAGGACGGTGACCGAGATCCGCACCCAGATCGTCGACCTGCTGAAGAACCGCTACCTGAAATCGCCGGAAGTCACCGTGGCGGTGAAGGAGTTCGCCAGCCAGAAGGTCACCGTCGACGGCGCGGTCGGCCAGCCGGGCGTCTATCCGCTGGTCGGCAAGACCACCCTGGTGCAGTCGATCGCCATGGCCCGCGGCGTCAATCGCGAGGCCAACCAGAAGAAGATCGCCATCTTCCGGGTGGTCAACAGTCAACGGATGGTGGCGGTCTTCGATCTCGACCAGATCCGCACCGGCAAGATGGACGACCCGCAGATCTACGCCAACGACGTGGTCTTCGTGGACCGTTCGGGCGGCAAGACCCTGTGGCGCGACGTGATCTCGGCGGTGCCGCTGATCGGCATGTTCGTCCCGATCCTCTGATCGTCGGCCGGACAGAGTACAGTTTGAACGGAATAGACGCCGCACCCCGGCTGGGGTCGGCGAAGGGGCTTGAGGACGAATGAACCGCCGCGACAACGACGAGACCTGGGATGGCGAGCCGGAAGGCCGGTCCTATCTGACCACGGCCATGCCCCGGCCGCTGGTGGTGCGCGGCGGACGGGGGCTGGCTCCCACCAGCGCCCGTTTTGACGAGCAGCAGGGCCTCGCGCCCGAGATCAACTTCCTCGCCTACTGGCATGTGCTGGTGAAGCACAGGCTGGTGATCTTCGGCGCCATTGGCGTGGCGCTGATCCTGGGTCTGATCGTTACCCTGATGACCACGCCGATCTACCGCGCGACGACGATGATCCAGATCGATCGCGAAGTGGCCAACATCACCAACATCGAGCAGGTCACGCCGGACGACAGCCGCAATCTGGAATTCTACCAGACCATGTACGGCCAGCTGAAGAGCCGCACCCTGGCTCTTCGGGTCGTCCAGAAGGAAAACCTCGCCAACGATCCCGCCTTCATGAACCAGTCCAAGCCCTCCGGGATCAAGGACTCGATCAACAAGCTGCTGGGCCGCAACAAGAGCCAGGCCGCCACCCTCACCGCGCCGCTGGCGGCGCGGGAGCGCCAGGCGACCGGGCTGCTGATGGCCGGCATCACCATCGACCCGGTGCGCAACTCGCGGCTGGTCAAGATCGCCTACGAAAGCCCCAACCCGGCCATCGCCTCGCGGGTCGCCAACCAGTTCGCCCAGCAGTACGTCCGCTTCAACATGGACCGCCGGTTCGAAGCCTCCAACGACGCCCGCGACTTCCTCCAGGACAAGCTGGCGGAAGCCAAGGTCAAGCTCGAGGAATCCGAAAAGAGCCTGGTCGGCTACGCCCAGAGCGAAGGCATCATCAATGTCACGGCGCAGGTCTCGGGCGGCACGCCCGGCGGCGGCGGGGCCGAACAGACGGCCAGCACCTCCCTGACGGCCACGGACCTGGTGGCCATGAACACCGCGCTGGGCATGGCCAAGAGCGCTCGCATCAACGCCGAGCAGAAGTGGCGCCAGGCCCAGTCGGGCGCGCTCATGAGCCTGCCGGAAGTGATCGGCAGCCCGACCATCCAGACCCTGCGCCAGCAGCAGGCGGTGCTGAAGGCCCAGGCCGCCCAGATGGCCACCCAGTACGGCGAGGAATGGCCGGCCCTGGTCGCCGTCCGCGGCCAGATCGCCGACATCGATCGCTCGATCGCCGCTGAGGCCGCCAACGTCCGCGCCTCGATCCAGCAGCAGTACCAGATCGCCCGCAACCAGGAGGGCTCGCTGCAGGGTCAGGTCAACGGCCTGAAGTCCGGCGTGATGGACCTGCGCAACCGCTCGATCCAGTACAACATCCTGCAGCGCGAGGTGGACACCAACCGCACACTCTATGACGGCCTGCTGCAGCGCTACAAGGAGATCGGCGTCGCCGGCGGCGTCGGCTCCAACAACGTCTCGATCGTCGATCAGGCCCAGACGCCGCGCGCGCCCTACAAGCCCAACATGCTGATCAACCTGCTGATCGCCACCGGCGTCGGCCTGCTGCTCGGCCTCGGCGCCGCCTTCGGCCTGGAAAGCCTCGACGAGACCATCAAGGTGCCCGAGGACATCGAGGGCAAGCTCGGCATGCCGCTGCTGGGCGCCATCCCGATGCTGGAGAAGGGCGTCACTCCGGAAGAGGCCATGGCCGATCCGCGCAGCGCCTTCTCCGAGGCCTACTACTCGGTCCGCACGGCGCTGCAGTTCTCGACAAACGAGGGCGTGCCCCGAAACATCCTGGTCACCTCGGCCAGACCCTCGGAAGGCAAGTCGACCACCTCGGTGGCCCTGGCCAAGAACTTCGCCAAGCTGGGCATGAACGTGCTGCTGGTCGACAGCGACCTGCGCAACCCGTCCCTGCACCGCACCCTGCGCGCCGACTCCAGCGCCGGCCTGTCCAACTACCTGACCGGCTCAGCGACGCTGATCGAACTGGCCCAGGCCACCGACCAGCCGAACCTGGCCTTCATCCCCTGTGGCCCGCTGCCGCCCAACCCGGCCGAGCTGCTGGCCGGGGCGCGTATCCGCGCCTTGGTCGCCGAGGCGCAACAGCACTTCGACCTGCTGGTCATCGACGGTCCGCCGGTGATGGGTCTGGCCGACGCCCCGCTGCTGGCCAGCTCCGTGGCCGGCACCATCCTGGTCATCGAGGCCGGCACCACCCGCCAGGGGCTGGCCAAGGCGGCCCTGCGCCGCCTCGACCTCGGCCACGCCCGCATCCTCGGCGCCCTGCTGTCGAAGTTCAGCCTCAAGGCGGCCGGCTACGGTTATGGCTACGGCTATGGCTACGGCTACGCCTACAACTACGAATACGGCAGCAACGACACCAAGAAGCTGGGCGGCAAGAAGGCCTGATCCATGCCGACGCCGGACGTGCGCGCCAGCCGGGAACGGCCGATCCTGCGGGTCGTGCCGCCCGCTCCGCCAGAGCCGCCGAAGCGGGCGGTCCCTTGGCGCAGTGCGGCCCTGGCGACGTTGCTGGTGGTCGGCGGATTTGGCCTCGCCACCCTGATCGTCCAGCGCGCTGCCGCCGACGCCCTGACCGCCGAGCATCCGGCCCAGGCGCTCGGCTGGCGGCCCTCTGACGCCGAGGCCATGGCCCGGCTGGCAGAGCGCCGGCTCGAACGGCGCGAGACCGCCGCCGCTGAGCGCCTGGCGCTGGCCGCCCTGAAGCGCGACCCGACCTCGGGATCGGCCTTCCGGACGCTGGCCCTCGCAACCGAGGATCCGGCCCGGCGCGACCGGCTGATGACCATCGCCGGCGACCGCATGAAGCGCGACATCCCCGCCGTATCCTGGCTGGTCGCAGACCGCCTCAGGAAGGGCCGGCTGGCCGAGGCCGCCGACCGGGCCGACGGCCTGATGCGGGCCTGGCCGGTGTCGATGCGCGGGACGATGGAAGCCCAGCTTCGCCGCCTGGCGGCCGCCCCCGGCGGGGCCGAACTTCTCGCCGCCCGGCTCGACGCCGACCCGCCCTGGCGCGCGGCCTTCCTGCTGAACATGGCCCGTAACGGCGACAATCCCGGCGCCGCCATGGCCGTCTACACCGCCATGGCCAAGGGCAGGAAGCCGCCCAGCGAGATCGAGACCGGCTCCCTGGTCAACCGCCTCGTCAAGGACGGCCAGTACCCCGCCGCATTCCTGGTCTGGGCGCAACTGCTGCCGCCCGAAGGCATCGCCAACCTGGCCGACCCCTACGACGGCGGCTTCGAGGGCCTGCCGGGTCCGGCCCCGTTCAACTGGCAGTTCTTCGATCGCTCTGGCGTCATCGCCGAGCCGACCCCCAACCCGGACGGCCAGGGCCAGGCCCTCTACCTGCGCTTCACCCAGGCGCCCGCCGCCAACGTCCTCGCTCGCCAGCTGCTCGCCCTGCCCCCCGGCCGCCACACCCTGACCGGCCGCTGGAAGGCGGACGGCATCTCCGTCGCCCGCCCTCTGGTCTGGGGTTTCCGCTGCGCCGAGCGCAACGTCGCCATCGTCGACCCGGGAACCTCGCTGTCGGGCACGACGGACTGGACGACCTTCAGCGGCACGGTTGACGTGCCGGCGGGCTGTCAGGCGCAGTGGCTGACGCTGTCATCGCCCGGCCGTGCGCGGTCGGACGGCGAGGCCTGGTTCGACGATCTGAAGATCACGCGTTAGGCGAGGGCGACTTCGCCGACAGCAGTTCGCGGTAGACGTCCAGGGTCCGGGCCAGGACGATCTGTTCGTCGAACAATCGCAGCGCCTTCTCCCGCGCCGCCAGACCCAGGCGCCGGCGCAGGTCGGCATCGTCGTCCAGCCGGCCGATGGCAAGGGCCAGGCCCTGGTGTTCGCGCACCGTGACCAGCAGGCCGTCTTCCTCGTGGATGACCACCTCGCGGCAGCCGGGTACATCGGTGGTGACCAGGGGCAGGGCGCAGCCGGCCGCCTCGATCAGCGTCTTCGGCAGGCCCTCGCGGTAGCTGGGCAGGACCACGACGTCGACCTCGGCCAGCAGGGCCGGCATGTCGTCGACATGGCCCAGATGTTCGACCAGTCCCTCCTGCGTCCAGCCGGCCAGGTGCTCGGGACCGCAGGCGGCGGGGTTGCCGGGGTCGGGCTCGCCGGCCAGCAGGAAGCGGATGTTGCGGCCCTCGGCCTTCAGGACCCGCGCCGCCTCGACGAATTCGGCCAGGCCCTTGTCCCACAGCATTCGGGCGGCCAGCAGCACCTTAAGCGGCTCGCCGTCGGCGCGCACCCGCCGGCTGACCTGGAAGCGGGTCAGGTCGACGCCGCTGCCGGGAATGGTGTGGACCTTGTGCGCCTGGACCAGGCGGGTGTCGACGAAGGCGGCGCGGTCGTCGGGGTTCTGGACGATCAGCCGGGCGCGCGGGCCCCCGAAGGCCAGCCAGGCCAGGGCCCGCACCACGGGGCGCAGGACACGCGCCTTCAGGCTGTCGCTGATGAAGACGAAGCCCATGCCGGCCACGGCGCTGACCCGGCCGGTCACCCCGGCCAGCCGCCCGGCGATGCCGGCGTATATCGCGGGTTTCAGCGTGAAGCCGTGGATGATGGCGATCCGCTCGGCCTTCATCATCCCGGCGATGTGCAGCAGCAGTTTCGCCTCGGCCAGCGGGTTGAGGCTGCGCCGCTCCATCGGCAGGGGCCGCCAGTCGAAGCCCATGGCTCGAAGCTTCTCGCCATACTCGCCGGCCGGCGAGATCAGCAGCAGCCGCGCGCCCTCGTCGCGCAAACGCCGGATCAGCGAAAGGCGGAAGTTGTAGAGGTACCAGTCGGTGTTGCCGAACAGGGCGACGGCGACGCCCTCCAGGGACCGCTCCGCGACCGGTTCCGCCGCCGCCACCACCGCCGCGCTCACGCCGCCACGCCGGGGGCCGCGACCGCGTCCCGTTGCGCCTGGGCCCAGGCCTGGGCAGTCAGGACGGACCACAGCCGCAGGTCATGGTCGCGCCGGCCGCTGACATGCTCGTCCCAGGCGGCTCGCACCGGGCCGGGGTTGAACAGCCCCTCCCGGTTCAGGGCCTCGACGCTGATCAGGCTCTCGGCCCAGTCGCGCAGCTCGGTCCGCATCCAGCGGCCGATCGGCACGGCGAAGCCCTGCTTGGGCCGTTCGATGAGCGCGCGCGGCACATGGCGGTCGAGCACCCGCCGCAGGATGTGCTTGCCCTGTCCGCCGACGATCTTCATCTCCATCGGCAGCCGCCAGGCGAAATCCAGCACCTTGCGGTCGAGGAAGGGCGCCCGGGCCTCCAGGCTGACGCCCATCGCCGCGCGATCAACCTTGGCCAGCACGTCGTCGGGCAGGTAATTGCGGGTGTCCACCGCCATGGCCCGGCGGGCGAACCCGGCCAGCGCTTCCGGCGGCTGGCGATCCTCGGGCAGCCGCAGGCCGCGCGCGCCGCTTCTGGCCACCGCCTCCGGATGGGTCCACTGGCTGAGCAGCCCCATATGGTAGTCGTCGCGGCTGGCCGCCCCCAGCACGCCGGCGAACTTGTGGGCCTTCTCGCCCGCCCGTCCGCCGGTCAGCTCGGCCGGCAACACCGAGCCCATCATGCCGGTCAGCCGGTTCCAGCCGTCGGGCGACAGGCTGCGAAGGGCGCCGGCGCCGGCGGCCCGCAGCGGCCGGGGCAGGCCGCCGACCCGGTCCCACAGCCGGGCGCCGTGGAAATAGCGGTTGTAGCCGCCGAAGATCTCGTCGCCGGCGTCGCCGCTCAGCGCCACCGTCACCTCGCGCCTGGCCAGCTGCGAGACCAGATAGGTCGGAATCTGCGAGGCGTCGGCGAAGGGCTCGTCGTAGAGGCTCGGGAGCTTTGGCACCACGGCCAGGCAGTCGGCGGCGGTGACATAGTGTTCGGTATGCTCGGTCCCCAGATGCCGGGCGACGGCCTTGGCGTGCTCGGCCTCGTTGAAGCCCGGCTCGTCGAAGCCGATCGTGTAGGTCTTCACCTTGCCGCCCCGGGCGACCATCTGGGCGACGATGGCCGACGAATCGACGCCGCCCGACAGCATGGCCCCCAGCGGCACATCGGCGATCATCCGCGTGCCGACCGTCTGGTTCAGCAGGGCGTCCAGCGCCTCCACCGCCTCCGCCTCGCCGCCGGTCCAGGGCCGCTCCAGCGCCGAGAGGATGGCCTGGTCGGGGTCCCAGTAGCGGACCGGGACCGGCAACTCGCCGACCGCGTCTTCCGGTCCGAAGCTGACCCGCCCGCCGGGCGGCAGCTTCAGGATGCCGCGCCAGATCGACCAGGGATGCGGCACGTAGCCGTAGCGCAGGAAGCTTGACAGCGCCTCGCTGTCCATCGCCGTCGGGAAACCCGCCAGGGTGCGCAGGGCCTTCAGCTCCGAGCCGAAGGCCAGAGCGCCGCCCACCCAGCCGTAATAGAGCGGCTTCTCACCGAAGCGGTCGCGGATCAGGTGCAGCCGGCGTTCCTGCCGATCCCACAGGGCGATGGCGAACTGGCCCTCGATCCGCTCGAGAGCGCCTTCCAGCCCCCAGTGGGCGACAGCCTCGACCAGCACCTCGGTATCGGAGTGGCCGCGCCAGTTGGGCGCCCCGCCGCTGGCCTCCAGTTCGGCCCGGACGTCCAGATAGTTGAAGATCTCGCCGTTGTAGTTGATCACCCAGCGGCCGCCGGCGCTGACCATCGGCTGCAGTCCGGCCGGTGACAGGTCGATGATCGCCAGCCGCCTCTGGCCAAAGCCGACGCCCGCATCGGGGTCGGTCCAGACGCCCTGGCTGTCCGGCCCCCGGTGCAGGATGGCGTCCAGCATGGCCGTCAGGGCGGGCTCGTTGGCCAGCCCTGGCTCGCGCGCCGCATAGAGACCGGCGATGCCGCACATGACGCTTACCTCTTCCGTCCAGCTTGAGCTGTGGCGGCCAGGGCTTCGGCGGCCGCCGCTACATCGTCCTGATATAGCCGTCCGCCGGCCCAATGGTCGACCGCCGCCGCGCTGATCCGGGCGAAAAGCGCCGGGTCGTCCAGGATGCGCGCCACATCGGCGGCGGCCTGCTCGGGGGACCGGTAGATCACCCCGGTCTCCATGGGCCGCACATAGGCGTCCATTTCCCCCACCGGGGTGACCACCGGAACCAGGCCCAGCTGCATCGCCTCGATCAGCGACATCGCCGCCCCCTCCTGCTCGCTGAGCTGCAGGAAAATGTCGTAGTCGGCCGACAGGGCCGCGATCTCGTCCAGGGACCTTACCCCGGCGAAGGTGATCCGGTCGTCCAGGCCCAGAGACGCCACCTGGGCCCGCAGGGCCGCCTCGCTGCCGGCGTCCGGCCCGATCAGCAGGAACCGGGCCTCCGGCCGGTCCCTGGCCAGGCGGGCGAAAAGGTCGATGGCCCGTTCGATGCGCTTGAGCGCGTTAAGCCGGCCCCAGAAGATGAAGCGCGGCCGGGGCGTGGTGCGGCGCGTCGGCGCCATGCGGCCAAGCCGGAAGGAAATCACCCGGGTCGGGGTCAGCGCCCGGGTGAGCCCCGCCACCCCATCCAGAGACCGCTGGCAATCGGCCCAGACCTCATGCGCCAGCAGGCCGCCCAGCCAGGTCGCCAGAGTGTCGGGCAGATGCACCCGCCGGTCGGAATGCAGGAACAGCACCCGCCGGGTCCCGGGCGACAGCAGGGCGGTGGCCAGCATGGCCAGGGCCGACTTCCACAGTGAGAAAACCGCCACCTCGTAACCGCGCGCCAGCCTGCCGGCCCGCCAGGCGGCAAGGGGGCTGAACGGATGGCGGCCGCCGAGCGCGATAACGTTTTCGGCATGCGGCGCGGCGGGCGGGCCCGCCAAAACGGCGATGGTTATCCTCTCCGGCGCGGCGGTGGCCGCGGCGCGGGCGGCGATCTCGGCCCCGCCGAGGCCATCTTCCGGCAAGATATGGAGAAATGCGGTCACCGGCAGGGTCTTAGCGCCTGGGACCCCGAGAGCGCCAGTGGAACGGCGGTAAACCGGTCCCGCCGGAAAATCAGGCGCCGCAGCCCTTCTCTCGCCTGTTTTGCCCCCCAATCTGGGTGTGGCGGTCAGGTTGCGCTTTCTGGCATATCCATTTCAGAGAGTCGTGGGTATAGAGGCCGCTCGTCGCCGCTGGGTGCTCAGAATGAGTGGCTTGGGGCCGCGAAGGGTTAAGGAAATCTTGCCCTTTGCACGGCCTTCTTCAGCGTTGAAGATGGCCGTGCGGATGGGCTAACAGTTTGGTTGGATAACGTTTTTGCAACCGGGAACGCTTTCGACCCGGCTGCGCTTACAACAGTGGCAGATTCGCCGCGCGGGGTTCAAAAAACATGGGTTTTCGGTCGGAGACCGGTTGCCGTGTCGGAGAGCCTGAGGTATTGGCTTGGGTGTCCTGTGGCGCAACGTCGCACTGGGCTCTCGCTTTGAGGGGTATGCAATGATCCGGAATGTAATCGTCGCCGCATCGGTCGGCCTGCTTCTCACCGGCCAGGTGGCCATGGCCGCCGATGGCGCGCGCCTCGGTGGCGTGCAGGGCTCCGTGCTGGTCAATCAGAATGGCCGCTACGTGCCGGTGACCTCCTCGACGGTGCTCCGCGCCGGCGACCGGGTCATGGCGATGGATGGCTCGGCCACCGTCACCTACGCCTCGGGCTGCAGCGTCGCCGTCTCGGCCCGCTCCATGGCCACCATCGGTGACTCGGCGGCCTGCGCCGGCGGCTCCAGCAACATCGTTCGCGCCGCCTACCAGGACGACCAGCAAGGCTACGGCGACGCGCCGACCAGCCCTCCCGGTCAAGGTTGGGACTTCTGGCTGTGGGCGACCTTCGGCGTCGTCACCGTCGGTGTCACCGCCTGGGCCATCAACGACAGCAACGACCCGTCTTCCCCGTAGGAATTCGGCCCTCGGCCGATCTGCCTTAGAATTTCGACGTCAAGAGCCGCGAGGGGCCGTTTCAAAAACGCCATGACCTCGCGGCTCTTTTCTTTTGCCTGCGCCGGCTTTCTGTTGCTGGCCCTGCTGCTCGGCGGGGCCAGCCGCGGAGAGGTGATCGCCCCCGACATTGTCGGCCTGCTCGCCCTGCCGCTGCTGGGCTGGGCCATCTGGCGCCTGCGGGCTCCCCGGCCCTCGGGCGACAGCCCGTCCGCCGAGGCGATGGCCTTCGCCATTCTCGGCGGCTGCTTTCTGGTTGGGCTGATCCAGCTCGTCCCCCTGCCGCCGGCCCTGTGGACCGCCCTGCCGGGCCGCGCCCCCTATGTCGCCGACCTGGCCGCCGCCGGCTTCGCGCCGGGCTGGGCGCCGATCAGCCTCAAGCCGCAGGCGACCGTCTCGGCCCTGCTGACCCTGATCCCCGCCGCCGCCGTCTTCCTCAGCCTGCGCACCCTCGACCAGCCGGGCCGCCGTCGGCTTGTGCTGGTGATCATCGGCGTCGCCGTGGTCAGCGCCGTCGTCGGCGGTCTTCAGGTCATCGGCGGCCGCGACAGCCCCTTGCGCTTCTACGCGGTGACCAACCCCGAACCGGCCGTCGGCTTCTTCGCCAACCGCAACCACCTGGCCGCCCTGTTCGTCTGCATCGTTCCCTTCGCCACCCTCGAAGTCCTGGAGGCGGCCGCCCGCCGGCCGGCCGGCAAGATGCGCATCGTGCTGATGCTGGCCCTGATCGGACTGGCCGCGGCCGGCGTCGCCATGACCCAGTCCCGGGCCGGCGCCCTGCTGCTGGGCGTCGCCCTGCTCGGCGGCGTCGCCATGGCCTGGCGATCGGGCCTGGGCAAGGGCCGGGGGCGGCTGATGCTGGCCGGCGGAGCGATCGTCATGGCCCTGGCCGCCCTGTCGGCCCCGATCTTCTTTGCCGGCACCTTCGACCGCTTCGAGGGCGGCTTTACCGGCGACCTGCGTCTGCAGGCCGCCCAGGTGGCGGCCGGGGCGGCCTGGACCTATGCCCCGTTCGGCTCGGGCCTGGGCAGTTTCGTGCCGGTCTACATGCTGCATGAGACCCCGGCCTCGATGCAGAACACCTACGTCAACCACGCCCACGACGACTGGCTGGAGCTGCTGGTCGAAGGCGGCCTGCTGGCCGTGGCGGTGATGCTCGCCTTCCTGATCTGGTTCGGCCGCCAGGCCGTACGCGCCTGGCGGCGGCATCAGGCCGGTCAGGGCACGGGCGGCGGCGTCGGGGCCCGGGCGGCCAGCCTGGTCATCGGCCTCTTGCTCGCCCACAGCCTGGTCGACTATCCCCTGCGTACGGCGGCGATGATGTGCGTCTTCGCCCTGGCCTGCGGCCTGATGCTGGCGCCGCGTGGCGATCCCGCCCCCGGCGCGCCCCCCGTCTGATTTCCGGAGTTCCTTCGATGCTGTCCCTGAACAACGCGCGCATCGCGGTCATCGGCCTCGGCTACGTCGGCCTGCCGTTGGCGGTGGCGTTCGGAAAGCAGTTCGACACGCTTGGCCTGGACCTTTCCGCCCCGCGCATCGCCGCGCTGAAGGGCGGCCTCGACCACACCCTCGAAGTCACTACCGATGAGCTGGCCGCCGCCGGCCAGCTGACCTACAGCGACAACCCGGCCGATCTGGCCGGCCGCAACATCTTCATCGTCACCGTCCCGACCCCGATCGACGAGGCCAAGCGTCCGGATCTCACCGCCATCCGCAAGGCCAGCGAGAGCATCGGCGCCCACCTGACCCCCGGCGCCATCGTGGTCTATGAATCGACCGTCTATCCCGGCTGCACCGAGGAGGTCTGCGTCCCTATCCTAGAGCGGCTGTCGGGCCTGACCTTCAACCAGGACTTCTTCTGCGGCTACAGCCCCGAGCGGGCCAACCCCGGCGACAAGCTGCACCGCCTCGACACCATCACCAAGGTCACCGCCGGTTCGACGCCGGAAGCGGCCGACCTGATCGACGAACTCTACGGCCGGGTCGTCACGGCCGGCACCCACAAGGCCAGCTCGATCAAGGTCGCCGAGGCCGCCAAGGTGATCGAGAACACCCAGCGCGACCTGAACATCGCGCTGATCAACGAGATCGCCATGATCTTCGGCAAGATGGGCATCGACACGCTGGAGGTCTTGCAGGCGGCCGGCACCAAATGGAACTTCCTGCCCTTCCGTCCCGGCCTGGTCGGCGGCCACTGCATCGGCGTCGACCCCTACTACCTGACCCACAAGGCCCAGGAGATCGGCCACCATCCGGAGGTCATCCTGGCGGGCCGTCGCATCAATGACGGCATGGCGGCCTACGTGGCCAGCCAGATCCTCAAGCTGGTGCTTGGCCGCGGCATCAACCCGATCGGGGCCAGGGTGCTGGTGCTGGGCCTCGCCTTCAAGGAAGACTGCCCGGACCTGCGCAACACCAAGGTCAAGGACCTGGTCGACGAGCTCAAGGCCTATGGCCTCGACATCGACATCCACGATCCCTGGGTCGACCCGGCCGAGGCGGTTCATGAGTACGGCCTGACCCTGACCGAAACTCCCAGGGCCGGTGACTACAGCGCCGTGGTCCTGGCCGTGGCGCACCGGCAGTTCCTCGACCTCGGGGCCGAGGGCGTGCGGGCGTTCGGCATGCCGGGGGCGGTGTTGTACGACGTCAAATCCGCTCTGCCGCGCGACAAGGTCGACGGGCGCCTTTAAGGGTGTCGCCGATAACGGCCGAGGGAACGCATCTATGAAGGTCATGGTCACGGGCAGCGCCGGCTTCATCGGCTCGGCCGTCTCGATGAAACTGCTGGCGCGTGGCGACGAGGTCATCGGCCTCGACGTCATGAACGACTACTACGATCCCGAGCTGAAGCGCGCCCGCCTGGCCCGCACGCTGGACCACGACAACTACACCCATCTGAAGATCGATCTCGCCGACCGAGAGGCGATGGAAGCGGCCTTCGCCCGGCACCAGCCCCAGCGGGTCATCAACCTGGCCGCCCAGGCCGGGGTGCGCTACGCGTCGACCAACCCGCACGTCTATGTGCAGTCCAACGTCACCGGCTTCCTGCACATCCTCGAAGGCTGCCGCCACAACGGCGTCGAGCACCTGGTCTTCGCCTCGACCAGCAGCGTCTACGGCGCCAACACCAACATGCCCTTCACGGTGCACAACAGCGCCGAACACCCGCTGACCCTCTATGCCGCGACCAAGAAGGCCAACGAGCAGATGGCGCACAGCTATGCGCACCTCTACGGCTTTGCCTGCACTGGCCTGCGCTTCTTCACCGTCTACGGGCCCTGGGGCCGGCCGGACATGGCGCTGTTCCTGTTCACCAAGAAGATCCTCGCCGGCGAACCGATCCAGGTCTTCAATCACGGCAAGCACAAGCGCAGCTTCACCTACATCGACGACATCGTCGAAGGCGTCGTCCGCGTGCTGGACCAGCCGCCGGTGGCCGATCCCGCCTGGGACAGCCTCAATCCCGACCCGGCGACCAGCAGCGCCCCCTACCGGCTGTTCAACATCGGCGCCGAGCAGCAGGTCGAACTGCTGCGCTACATCGAGGTTCTGGAGCAGTGCCTGGGCCGCAAGGCGATCATGGAGATGCTGCCCCTGCAGCCCGGCGACGTGCCCGACACCGAAGCCGACGTCACCGATCTCGCCCGCGTCGTTGGCTACCAGCCAAAGGTGACGGTGGAAGAGGGCGTGCGCAACTTTGTCGACTGGTACCGGGGCTACAACGGCGTCCTCTAGACCGAGCCCAAGGGGCGTCGATCTCGTGGTTCACGGCCAGGCCGTCGCGAAGCGGGCCGTGGCCGGTTGAAGGTGACCTCGCTTTCTTCCGACGGGCAGGAAGGCTAGGTTTGGTTGATCGAGGGCGCCCCTGCGGCGTCGGCGGTCTTTAGTTTGGTTGCCCGCGCCCAGAGGCGCTGGCCGAGGGGGCGTATCGCCTAAGATGATCCTCTACTGGACCATGTTCCTGCTGCCGATGATGGCCAGCATGTCGCCCTACCGTCTCGATCGCCTGTCGCGGGTGATGATCATGGTGCTGCTGGGCGTGGTGCTGACCTTCATCATCGGCCTGCGCGACCACGTCGGTCACGACTGGAACAACTACATGAAGATGTTCGAGCGGGCCGACGGCTCGGACTTCTACTACGTCATCACCTCGGTCGAGCCGGGCTACGCCTTCCTCAACTGGGCCAGTTCCCGCCTCGGCTACGGCATCTACGGGGTGAACGCCGCCTGCGCCGCCATCCTTGTCTTCGGCCTGTTCAAGTTCCTGGAGCGGCAGCCGAACTTCTGGCGCACCCTGGCCATCGCCACGCCCGTGCTGTTGATCGGTATCGGCATGGGCGCGACCCGTCAGGCGACGGCCATCGGCTTCCTGATGCTGGCCTTCAACGCCTTCCAGGACCGCAAGGTGGTTCGCTACTTGGCCTTTGTCGGCCTGGCCGTGCTGTTCCACCGCTCGTCGGCGGTGTTCTTCCTGCCGGCCTGGTTCATTCACGGCCAGCTGCGCATCTGGCCGCTGATCCTCGGCGGGCTGGTCTTCTTCGCCTCCTCGCTGTTCCTGCGCGATGCCGCCACCTACTACCAGACCAGCTATGTCGGCACCGACATCCAGGCCTCCGGCGCCCTGCCACGGGCCGCCCTGAACATCCTGGCGGCCGGCATCTTCTTCTATTACCGGCGCCGGTGGATGGAGCGCTACGACGATGGCCCGCTCTTCACCATCATGGCCGGGGTGATCCTGCTGATGGCCCCGGCGGTGCTGTTCGCGGCGGCGGCGACCGACCGGATGAGCATGTATCTGCTGCCCATCCAGCTGGCCATCTTCGCCCGCCTGCCCAGCCTGGTGCCGCTCCAGTTCCGCACCCCGGTGATCCTGGCCATCTACGCCGGCTTCACCGTCCTGCTGTTCACCTGGCTGTTCTTCTCGCCTTTCGCCCAGTCCTCCTGGATCCCCTATGGCAACCTGACCTGGTCGGGCGAGGTCCCGGAGTTGTGACCGACGCGCCTGGAAGCGGGCGCGGCGTCGTCCTGATCAACGACACACGCGCCGATCTTCATCACGGCTGCTGGCGGGTGATGCGGACGCTGGAGGCGCAGCTGGCCCGGGTCGGACTGCGGGTCCTGGCCCGCGCGCCGGCCCATCTCGACTGGCGAAAGGACCCCGCGGTCGGCCAGGCCATCGCCCGGGCGGCCCTGGTTGTCGTCAATGGCGAGGGCACCATCCACCATGACCGTCCGGCCGGCGCCGCCCTGCTGGCCGTCGGCGCGGCCGCCAGGGCCGCCGGCGTTCCCGCCGCCCTGATCAACGCCAGTTGGGACGCCAACGGCCCCGCCTACGCCGAAGCCCTCGGCGACTTTTCCCTGGTCAGCGCCCGCGAGACCCGCTCCGCCGCCCAGATCCAGTCGGCCGGCCTCAGCGCCCGCGTGGTCCCCGACCTGTCGCTGTTCGAGCCGGTCGTCCCCCCGCCGACCCGCGCCGGCGTCGGCTTTACCGACAGCGTCCTGCGCGGCGTCGCCCTCGACCTGGAGACCGCCCGCAAGCGGCTGGGCGGCATCGCCCTGCCCATTCACTTCAACCCGCCGGGTCTGAAGGGCAGCCTGAAGAACCTGCGCGACGGAGTGGCCAGGCGCGATCTCGCCGATCCCGGCTTCCTGGCCCGCGCCATCGCCGCCCGCCTGGCCTGGCGCGCCGCCGAGACGCCGGACGAGGCCGACTACATGGCCAGGGTGGCGCGACTGGATCTGCTGGTCACCGGCCGCTTCCACGCCGCCACCTTCGCGCTGGCCGCCCGGACGCCGGTGCTGGCGGCGGAGTCCAACACCCACAAGATCGGCGCCACCTTCGACGACGCCGGCCTCGCCCCCTGGCGACGGATCGCCCCGGCCGACCTGACCGCCGACCTGCTGGACCGGGCCAGACACTGGGAGCCGGCCGAGACGGCGGCGCTGGAGGACTTCCTGGCCGATGGCCGCCGCGCGACCACCGCCCTGTTCGACGATCTGGCGAAACTGGCGGCATGACGGCCCCCGCGCCCTCACCGGATGACATCTGGGCCCTGGAGCTGGCCAAGGCCCGGCAGGCGGCGGGACCGGACGTCCCCTCCGGCGGCGGCTTCTGGCCGGCGGCCCTGCTCGGCATCGCCGCCTGGGCCCGCACCCTCCTGTTCACCCCGCCGGGCGACCCGCTGCCGGACGTCCCTCTGGTCGCGGCGATGCATGGCGAGATCTCAAACCGGACCCGCCACCTCATCGCCGCCCTTGCGAACGGGGCCCCGGCCGCGCCGATCCTGCTGCTGGGCCGCCCGCAGCTGGAGCGCGCCGCCTTCCGTCAGGCGCTCAGGCAGGCCGGGGTGACCGGCCCGCTGGTCCGTCCCTTCGACATGGCCAGCGCCCTGGCCGCCCTGCCGGCCATAATGCGCCGTCTGGGCGAGGGCGCCCGCCGTGTCGGCGCGGCCGACTGGCGCCCCGCCGCCCGCGACTTGGCGGCGATCTGTTTCCGGGTCATGCTCGGCGAGACCCACGCCCGCTGGGTCGCCCGCCATGCGCCGCAAGGCCCGCGAACCGTGGTCTTCGGCCACACCGGCGTCGCCGACAGCCATCTGCTCGAGCGGGCCTTGCAGGCTCGCGGCGCCCGCACCGTCCACTGGGTGCACGGGGTCAGCCTTGGCCTGAACTTCGTCGCCGGTTCGGATCTGGGGCTCTTCCAGTGCGGCTCGGACGCCCGCTGGCATCAGGCGCTCGGGGGCTATGGCCAGGCCGCCAGCCTGCCGGCCGAGCCGCCGGCGCCGGCGGCTGGCGGGGAGGGCTGGCTGGTGCTCTCCAATCTGGTCCATCCGATGAACGCGGAGTTCCGGCGGCACGGGGTGGCGGGCGAGGCCGCCCTGCTGGAGGCCGTCGCCATGGCCGCCGGGTCGGCCCGCAAGGTCTGGAAGCCGCATCCGATCCTGGACAGCCTCGATCCCTCGGTGCGGCAGGCCATCGAGGCCCGCGCCGCCGCCCTCGGCTTCAGCCGCTGGCCCGCCGCCGATGGGCTGGCTCGGGCCGCGGAATTCGGCGTCGTCGTCGCCACCCCGTCCACGGTCGCCCTGGACGTCCTCAAGCTCGGGGTCCTGCCGGTGCTGTTCGGGGGTGGCGATCTCGACCCGGCCAGCGCGCTGGCGCAGCTGCCGCTCAAGGCCGACAGCGCCGCCGGGCTGACGGCCGCCGCGGCTCGCCATATTGCCGCGCGGGCCGAGCTGTTCGCCGCCGCCTGGACGGCCATCGCCCCCGGCCGGGCCCCGACCCTGGCCGAGCTGGCGGCCCTGGCCCGGTCCGACATACCCTGAATTCAAATCTGGCCGGCGGCGTCCAGCCAGGCGACGATCCGCTCCGCCGCCTCGACCGGCGACAGGCCGGTGGTGTCGACGACGATCTCGGCCGCCTCGGGCTCCTCATAGGGGCTGTCGACGCCCGTGAAGTTCTTCAGCTGCCCGGCCCGGGCCTTGGCGTAGAGACCCTTCACGTCCCGCTTCTCGGCCTCCGCCAGGGGGGTGGAGACGAAGACCTCGACGAACTCGCCCTCGCCCATCAGTTCGCGGGCCAGGCGACGCTCGGCGCGGAAGGGGCTGATGAAGGCGGTCAGCACGATCAGGCCGGCGTCGACCATCAGCCTGGCGACCTCGGCGACCCGGCGGATGTTCTCGACCCGGTCTTCCTCGGTGAAGCCGAGATCGCGGTTGAGGCCGTGGCGGACGTTGTCGCCGTCCAGCAGGTAGGTGTGGCGGCCGGCGGCGAGCAGGCGCTTCTCGACCAGGTTGGCGATGGTCGACTTGCCGGCCCCCGAGAGGCCGGTGAACCAGACGACGCGGCCCTTCTGGCCCTTGAGGGCGGCGCGGGCGGCCTTGTCGACGTCGGTGGCCTGCCAGTGGATGTTGTCCGAGCGGCGCAGGGCGAAATGCAGCATGCCGGCCCCGACGGTGCGGTTGCTGATCCGGTCGATGAGGATGAAGCCGCCGAGATCGCGGTTCTCGGCATAGGGGGTGAAGGGGATCGGCTTGCTCAGCGAGAGGTTGCAGACGCCGATCTCGTTGAGGTCCAGCCGCTTGGCGGCGGTGTGCTCCAGGGTGTTGACGTTGACCCGGTACTTGGGCTCGGTGATCGTCGCCTGGACGGTCTGGGCCCCGATCTTCAAGAGGTAGGGCCGGCCCGGCAGCATCGCGTCGTCGTCCATCCAGACCAGGGTGGCCTCGAACTGGTCGGCGACGGCGACCGGATCGTCGGCGGCGGCGATGACGTCGCCCCGGGAGATATCGATCTCGTCGTCCAGGGTCAGGGTGACCGACTGGCCGGCGACGGCCTGGTCCAGGTCGCCCGGCAGGACGACGATGCGGGCCACCCGGCTTTCGCGACCGGACGGCAGCACGCGGACGCGGTCGCCCGGCCTGACCGTGCCGGCCGCGATCTGGCCGGAGAAGCCGCGGAAGTCGAGGTTGGGGCGGTTGACCCACTGCACCGGCATGCGGAAGGACTGGCCCTGCAGGTCGGCCTCGACCGGGGCCTCCTCCAGCCAGCGCATCAGCGGCGGGCCGTCGTACCAGGGGGCCCGGGCGCTGGGCTCGGTGATGTTGTCGCCGTCGAGGGCGCTCATCGGGATGGCGGTGAAGCCGGTCAGGCCGATCTGGGCGGCGAAAGCGCGGTACTCGGCCAGGATTTCGTCGAAACGGGCCTGGCTCCAGTCGACCAGGTCCATCTTGTTGATGGCCAGGACGATATTCTTGATGCCCAGCAGGCTGACCAGATAGCTGTGGCGGCGGGTCTGGGTGAGCACGCCCCGGCGGGCGTCGATCAGGATGACGGCGGCGTCGGCGGTCGAGGCGCCGGTGACCATGTTGCGGGTGTACTGCTCGTGGCCGGGGGTGTCGGCGACGATGAACTTGCGGCTCTCGGTGGAGAAGAAGCGGTAGGCGACATCGATGGTGATGCCCTGTTCCCGCTCGGCCGCCAGGCCGTCGACCAGCAGGGCGAAGTCGATCTTGCCGCCCTGGGTGCCGACCTTCTTGGAGTCGGCCTCGAGGGCCGCCAGCTGGTCCTCGAAGATCATCTTGGAATCGTAGAGCAGCCGGCCGATCAGGGTCGACTTGCCGTCGTCGACGCTGCCGCAGGTGATGAAGCGCAGCAGGCTCTTGTGGTGGTGCGCCTCGAGATAGGCGTCGATGTCCTCGGCGATGAGGTCGGAAACGTGGGCCATGCCTAAACCCCGCTCATCCCGGCGAAGGCCGGGATCCAGTTCGAGGGGCGCAGACCCATCCGGGCAGGACTGCAAACAGAGCGCCTGTGCTGGATCCCGGCCTTCGCCGGGATGAGCGGAGGAAACAGACTGAGCAGAGCGGAGAGCGCCATCAGAAATACCCTTCCTGCTTCTTCTTCTCCATCGAGGCGGCCTGGTCGTGGTCGATCATCCGGCCCTGGCGCTCCGACGTCGTGGTCAGCAGCATCTCCTGGATGATCTGCGGCAGGCTGGTCGCCGTGCTCTCCACCGCCCCGGTCAGGGGGTAGCAGCCGAGGGTGCGGAAGCGGACCGACTTCATCATCGGGACTTCGCCGGGGCGCAGCGGCATGCGGTCGTCGTCGACCATGATCAGCGTCCCGTCGCGCTCAACCACCGGGCGCACGGCCGAATAGTAGAGCGGCACGATCGGGATGCTCTCGAGCTGGATGTATTGCCAGATGTCCAGCTCGGTCCAGTTGGAGATCGGGAACACCCGGATGCTCTCGCCCGGCTGTTTGCGGGCGTTGTAGAGCTTCCACAGTTCGGGACGCTGGTTCTTGGGGTCCCAGCGGTGGCCGGCCGAGCGGAAGCTGAACACCCGCTCCTTGGCCCGGCTCTTTTCCTCGTCGCGGCGGGCGCCGCCGAAGGCCGCGTCGAAGCCGTACTTGTCGAGGGCCTGTTTCAGCCCCTCGGTCTTCCAGATGTCGGTGTGCAGGGCGCTGCCGTGGTCGAAGGGGTTGATGCCCTTCTCGACGGCCTCCGGGTTCTTGTGGACCAGCAGCTCGAAGCCCAGCTCCTTGGCCATCTGTTCGCGCATCTCGTACATGGCCTGGAACTTCCAGGTGGTGTCGACGTGCAGCAGCGGGAAGGGCGGCTTGGAGGGATAGAAGGCCTTGGCGGCGAGGTGCAGCATCACCGCGCTGTCCTTGCCGATCGAATACAGCATCACCGGCCGCTCGGCCTCCGAGACGACCTCGCGCATGATGTGGATGCTCTCGGCTTCCAGGCGCTGCAGGTGGGTCAGGCGGGCGGGGGACAACGTCATGGGC
>SDZP01000185.1 GCA_004144935.1 Caulobacteraceae bacterium
GATCTTCACCACCTGGTCGGCGGGACGGATCGAGCGGATCACCGCCTCGCCGGTGGCTTCCTCGCGGGCCTTGGCGATGAAGTCCTTGACCACCGGCAGGGCGACGTCGGCCTCCAGCAACGCCACGCGGACCTCGCGCAGCGCTTCATCGACGTCCTTCTCGCTCAGGACGCCGCGTCCGGACAGGCGGTCGAAGACACCGCTCAGCCGATCTGTAAGGCCTTCAAACATTCACAACCTCATGTGCACAACGAAGCCAGCCCCCGTGGACGATCGCGTCGACGGGGGTCCTCTCCATCCTCGTCCGATATAGGCATCGGGGTCGTGATGGGGGAGGGCGCTGGCAGATTGCGCCGGGAAGGGCGCGCTTATGGGGGAAAGGGGCGCGAAGGTCAAGGAAGGGCCGTTTTCCGAGACCCACGCCTTACCTGAAGTCCGCTCATCCCGGCGAACGCCGGGATCCAGTTCATAGGGCGCCAGCGTTGCCCGCATGAGCGCTGGTGCTGTTCCAGCGGCCTTTTCGTGATTCATTTGAAGCGTCGAGATCTACGAACTGGGTCCGGGCATTGACGCTTCGCGCCGCCCTTCGGGTCGCCGGGATGAGCGGAGAATTGGGATAGCGGCTGATGGGAGCCTGACCCTACGCCTCGCCCGCGATCATCGCATTCGAATACCGCCCATCCGCCGTCACCTCCTCGCCCAGCCAGTCCGGCCGTTCGAAGTCCGCATCGGCCGACGGCAGTTCGATCTCCGCCAGCACCAGCCCCGCGCGCGGATGCTCGAACTCATCGACCTCGAACAGGCTCTCTCCGACCTGCACCCGATAGCGCGTTTTCCGGATCACCCCGCCGTCGACCATGCCGCTCTCCAGGATGGCGGCGCCCTGGTCGGCCGGGATGGGGATGTTGAACTCCGGCCGCTCGCGGCCCTCGGGGTCGATGGCCTGGCCCTTCAGGGTCAGGATGGCCGCCTCGCCCTCGAAGCGCACCCGGATCGAGGCTTCCTTGCGGCGGCTGACATAGCCGGCCCGCATGACCACCGGTTCGCCGACCACCTGGGCCCGCCAGCCGTCGTGGCGGACCAGGAACTTGCGCTCGATCTCGCGGTGACTGGACGCGGCCATGAACACTCCTCCGGGATGAGCGTTGAGCCCTCCGACCCTCGCCCCTACCACGACCTCCCGGAGTATCCCATGACCAGCCAGCCGCAGGACAACTCGGCCGCCGCCGTCCGCCAGCAGCGCGCCATCCAGAAGGAAGTCGCCGCCGCCGACAAGGCGGCCGGCGAAGAGAAATCCTTCGGCGCCATGCAGGCAGGGGCCCGCAACTATCCCGAACCGCCGATGCCGGCCCAGCACATGGCCAAGCCCGGCCAGGAGGCCGATCTCGAGCTGCAACCGATGTACGACGCCCCCTTCTACAAGGGCTCGGACAAGCTGAAGGACAAGGTGGCCATCGTCACCGGCGGCGACAGCGGCATCGGCCGCTCGGTGGCCGTGCTGTTCGCCCGCGAGGGCGCCGACGTCGCCGTCCTGCACCTGAAGACCGAGCAGAAGGACGCCGAGGCGACCAAGGCGGCGGTCGAGAAGGAGGGCCGGCGCTGCATCCTGATCAGCGGCGACGTGCGCGAACGGGCCTTCTGCCAGGCGGCGGTCAAGCAGACCGTGAAGGACCTCGGCAAACTCGACGTGCTGGTCAACAACGCCGCCTTCCAAGTCCACACCAAGGACATCCTCGACCTCTCCGAGGAGCACTTCGACACCACCCTGAAGACCAATCTCTACGGCTACTTCTTCATGGCCCAGGCGGCGGTCGAGCACATGGAGCCCGGCTCGGCCATCATCAACACCGGCTCGATCACCGGCATCGACGGCGCCAAGGAGCTGATCGACTACTCCATGACCAAGGGCGGCATCCACGCCTTCACCCGCGCCCTGAGCGGCAGCCTGATCGAAAAGGGCATCCGCGTGAACGCCGTCGCCCCCGGCCCGGTCTGGACGCCGCTCAACCCCAGCGACAAGGAGGCCCCCGACGTCGCCGAATTTGGATCCCAGGCCAAGATGAAGCGCCCGGCTCAGCCCGAAGAGATCGCCCCCGCCTACGTCTTCCTCGCCTCCCCCCAGACCAGCAGCTACATCACCGGCGAGATCCTGCCGGTGATCGGGGGGTACTAGGGGGCGGACGACCTGATTCCACTCATCCCGCCTTTACCGGGATGAGCGGAAATTCGGGATAGGTCTTGGCCAGGACCAAAAATGAATATGTCTAGACATATATGTTTTCTAAGGGTTTTTCCGCCGCCCGCGCGGATGGCAATATGGCAAGGCCGATGTAGGCCACCCGAGCAGATTCCGGCCTACATTCGCTGACAGTCGGCCTACAGTCCGGCCTACGCTCCGGTCTACATTCACAGCGCCTTGGGCCACACGTCGCCACCATTCCGCCAATCAATTCAACGCCCGGCAGGGCGCCAGGCCCCCTCCCGGCCGGAACGCGCGGTATAATGGTAGCCCGCTTCGATAAGCCCGGCCGCCTCAGGCCGGGACCGGAAACCCCCGATCCCGCAGGATCGCCGCCACCCGCACGTCCCGGCCGCGGAAATTGCGGAAGGCCTCGTCGGCGCTGACGGTGTTGCCGACGCTCATCACCGTGTCGTGCAGCCGCTTGCCGACCGCCTTGTCGTACGGCCCGCCGGCCTCGAGGAAGACTTCCCAGGCGTCGGCGGTCAGGGTCTCGGCCCAGGCGTAGCTGTAGTAGCCGGCCGCGTAGCTCTCGCCGGAGAAGACGTGGCTGAACCAGGTCAGCCGCGGCGCCAGTTCGGCTTCCTTCGGCAGGCCGATGCGCTTCACCTCGGCCTGGTAGAAGGCGTCCAGGTCGATGTCGGCGTCGCCGGCCAGGTGCAGCTTCATGTCCAGCATCGCCGCCGACAGCTGGCGGGCGGTGAGGAAGCCCTGGTTGAAGGTCTTGGCGGCCCGCAGCTTGTCGGCCAGCGCCTTCGGCATCGGCTTGCCGGTCGTCGCGTGCAGGGCGAACCGGCTGAGCACTTCAGGCGTCAGGGCCCAGCGCTCCATGATCTGGCTGGGGAACTCGACATAGTCCCAGGTGACGTTGGCGCCCGCGAGCGTGCGGTAGGTCACATCGGAGTTCAGCGCATGAATGGCGTGGCCGAACTCGTGGAACAGGGCGACGGTGACGTCGCTCCAGCTCAGCAGGCAGGGCTGGCCGGCCGGCGGCTTGGTGAAGTTGCAATTGTTGGAGACCAGTACGGTGCTCGCCTCGGGAAAACGCCCCTGGCTGCGGTACTCGCTGCACCAGGCCCCCGACTGCTTCTCGGGCCGGGCGAAGGCGTCGAAGTACCAGACGCCGCGATGCCTGCCGTCCGGTCCCCTGACCTCCCAGGTCTCGATGTCCGGATGCGGGACCGGCACACCCTTGATGCGCTTGAAGGAGAGGCCGTAGACTTGCCCGGCGACCCAGAACATCGCCTCCTTCATCCGGTCCAGCTGCAGGTAGGGCTTCAGCTCGGCCTCGTCGATGTCGTACTTGGCCTTGCGCACCTTCTCGGCGTAGTGGCGATAGTCCCAGGGCTGGAGGTCTGCCGCGGCGGCCTTGTCGCCCTCCCTGGCGGCGATCGCTTTCATGTCGGCCACCTCCTCGCCCATCCGGGCGATGGCGGGTTTGAGCAGGGCTTCCATCAGGGCGATGGCGTTCTCGGGCGTGCGGGCCATGCGGTCGGCCACACGCCAGTGGGCGAAGGTGGGATAGCCCAGCAGCTTCGAACGCTCGGCCCGCAGCTTGAGGATTTCCCGGATCACCGGCTTGTTGTCGGTCGGCCCGCCGGTGTGGTCGCCCAGGCCCATGCGCATCTCCCAGGCCTTCTGGCGCAGGTCGCGGCGGATGGAGAAGGTCAGCATCGGGTTCATCGCCGAGCCGTTGTTCTCGATCACCCACCTGCCGGGCAGCTTGCGACGCTCGGCGGCGGCGCGGGCGGCGGCGACCACGGAGGCCGGGAGGCCGGCGGTATCCTGGGCCTTGTCCAGCACCAGCACGTCGCCGTTCTCGTCGCTGAGCAGGTTCTTGGAGAAGGCGGTGTAGAGGTCGGCCAGCCGCAGGTTGATGGCCGCCAGCCGGGTCTTGTCGGCGGCGTTCAACCGCGCGCCCGACTGGACGAAGTTGTTGTGATAGACCCAGGCCAGCCGCTGCTGCTCCGGCGTCAGGCCGGCGGTTTCCCGGGCCTGGTAGACCGCGTCGATGCGGGCGAAGAGGGCGGTGTTCTGGGTCTGCTCGTCGGCGTAGGCGGCCAGGACCGGGGCCAGCCGTTCTTCGATGGCCTGCATCTCCGGCGTGATCACCACCGAGGTATGGACGCCATAGATAGTCCCGACGTTACCCAGCGCCTGTCCCGAGCGCTCGTAGGCCAGGATGGTGTTCTCGAAGGTCGGCGTGGCCCTGTTGTCGGTGATCGCTTTCAGCTCGGCCCGCTGCAGGGCCATGGCCTCGCGATAGGCCGGTTCGAAGTCTGGCAGGCGGACCTTGTCGAAGGGCGGCAGGCCGCCATAGGCGCCGGCCCAGGCGACCAGCAACGGGTTGTCCGAGGCGGCCAGCGCGGCGCGGGCCGAGGCCACGGCGGCAAGGGCGGCGCCCGAGGCCAGGAAGCTGCGACGATCCATGGTGTCCCCCTGGACGAAAAGAAAGGGCCGCGACGTTTCCGCCGCGGCCCTGGTCAGGTTCTGGTTCAGGCCTTGCCCGCGTCGGGGAAGCCGCGGCTGCGCATCAGCGCCCCGATGGCCGGGTCGCGGCCGCGGAAGTCGCGGTACTGCTCGGCCGGGTCCTTGCGGTTGCCTTGGCTCATGATGGTCGCATACAGCCGGTCGGCGGTCTTGCGGTCATAGGCGCTGCCCGCCTCGACGAAGGCCTCCCAGCAATCGGCGGTCAGGGTGTCGGACCACAGGTAGCTGTAGTAGCCGGCCGAGTAGCCGTCGCTGGAGAAGATGTGCCCGAACTGCGGGGTGCGGTGACGCATGACGATCTCCTCGGGCATACCGAGTTTCGCCAGCTCCTCGCGCTCGAACCTGTCCGGATCGATGGTCACGTCGCCCGCCAGGTGCAGCTTCATGTCGATCAGGGCGCTGGCCAGGTATTCGACGGTGATGAAGCCCTGGTTGAAGGTGTCGGCCTTCTTGATCTTGTCGACCAGCGCCTGCGGGATCGGCTGCTTGGTTTCGTAGTGGATGATGTACTTTTCCATCACCTCAGGCGTGGTCAGCCAGTGTTCGTTCAGCTGGCTGGGGAACTCCACATAGTCGCGGGCGACGTTGGTGCCCGAGACGCCCGGGTAGACCACGTTCGAGCACAGGCCGTGGATGGCATGGCCGAACTCGTGGAACATGGTCTCGGCGTCGTCCCAGCTGATCAGCACCGGCTTGCCGTCGCCGGCCTTGATGTAGTTGCAGTTGTTGCTGACCAGGGTGGTGATCTTGCCCTTGAAGGTCTCCTGGGTGCGGTAGTCGGTCATCCAGGCGCCCGAGCGCTTGCCCTCGCGGGCGAAGGGATCGAAGTACCAGAGGCCGACATGCTCGCCCTTGCGGGTGACTTCCCAGACCTTCACGTCCGGATGGAAGACCGGCACCCCGGTCACCGGCTTGAATTCGAACCCGTGCAGCTTGCCGGCGGCGAAGAACATCGCCTCCCGCATGTTGTTGAGTTCGAGGTAGGGCTTCACCTCGTTCAGATCGAGGTCGTACTTCGCCTTGCGGACCTTCTCGGCGTAGAAGCGGTAGTCCCAGGGGGCCAGCTTGAAGCCGCCCTTCTCGGCGTCGATGATGGCCTGCATGTCGGCCACGTCGCGCTTCACGGCGGCGACGGCCGGCGGCCAGACTGCCTCCATCAACTCCATGGCCCGCTCGGGGGTCTTGGCCATGGCGTTCTCGAGACGCCAGTGGGCATGGGTCTCGTAGCCCAGCAGCTTGGCGCGCTCGACCCGCAGCTTGAGGATCCGGGTGATGATGGCGTTGTTGTCGGTGGGGCCGCCGGTGTCGCCGCGGCCGACGAAGGCGCGCCAGACCTTCTCGCGGGTGGCGCGCACCGGCGAATAGGTAAGGTACGGATCGACGCTGGAGCGGGTGTTTACGATGATCGCCTTGCCCTTCAGGCCCTTGCCGTCGGCCGAAGCGCGGGCGCCGTCGACCAGCGGGGCGGGCAGGCCGGCCAGATCGGCGTCGGTGAGCTCGATGTAGGTGCTCTCGTCGGCCAGCAGGTTCTTGTTGAACTGGGTGTAGATGCCGGCCAGTTCCTCGTTGATCGCCGCGACACGCTTCTTGGCGTCGGCCCCGAGCTTGGCGCCGGAGCGCACGAAGCCGTCGTACCAGACCCAGACGACGCGCTGCTGCTCAGGGGTGAGCTTGGCCTTGTCGGGCGAGTTGTAGACCGCTTCGACCTTGGCGAAGAGGGCGGTGTTTTGGTTGATCTTGTCCTGATAGGCCGCAAGCTTGGGGTCCATCTCGCCCTCGACCGCCTGGAATTCCGGGGTGCTGAGGTTGGAGCTCCAGACGCCGTAGTAGCGATAGGCGCGGCTCAGGGCGCGGCCGGAGTCCTCGAGCGGCGCAATCACCGTCTCGAAGGTGGGGGCCGCCTTGTTGGCGACGATGGCCGCGATCTCGGCGTCGTTGGCGGCCATGGCGGCCTCGAGGGCCGGCTTGAAGTCGGCGACCTTGACCTTGTCGAAGTGCGGCACGCCGCCGAACGGGCCGGTGTAGGGGGCGATGACCGGATTGTTGGTCTGGTAGGCGAAGGCGGGACGCACGGCGGCGGCCGCGATGGCCGCGGTCGAGGCGGCGAGGAAGGTTCTGCGTTGCACGGGCATGGAGCTCCAGGGTCTCGTTGTGGCGAGACCCTATGGCATGCGGCCGGCAACGTCACATGAACGGGATGTAATGCGCCCGCTCTGGG